>CAZCPH010000001.1:0-31683 GCA_964500105.1 uncultured Mariniphaga sp.
TTTTCCGATTTGGTGACCACCACCTCATCGGCAACAGCAAGTTGTTTCAAAGAAATTTCCTGTGCAGGCTGCACATCAAAATTCATTGCATCTATCATACACAGAGTGCCGTTGAACGAATAGAGCTCTTTCAACCGTTCTTCCCTGAAAAACGGGCGAATAACGCCTGCCGGGTCCGCTATGCCGGTGGTTTCAATCAGTAAATGTTCAACGTGAGGAAAACGTTCTGCCAGTTCCTGCAGCACCAGTTCGTATTCGTTGGTAATGGTGCAGCAAATACAGCCCTGTTTCAGCTCAAAAAGCCGGCTGGCATCCACACCTTTAATCAGTTGGGTATCGATGGAAATATCACCAAACTCATTCTCCACCAAAGCAAACTGCGTTTCAGGGTATCTTTTCAGCAGAAAATTGATAAACGTAGTTTTACCGGAGCCAAGAAACCCGGTAATAACAGTCACCGCTATTTTATTTTTTTGCACCATCCGTGAAAATCAAAGTTCCGGGTTTTGGGTTCCGGGTTTCGAGTTTGAAGCTCCTGGTTTCGAATTTCGGGATTTCGGATTCAAAGCTTGCATAACTTTGAATTCTTTACTTTTCCCGAAAAGACGCCTTCGGCGAAACTTTAAACTTTAAACTCTTCCCGAAGGCCCCGCAGGTCCGAAGGACTCCTTCGGAGGATTCCGATGGAAGACGCCTCCGGCGGAACTTTAAACTAATAGGCGAACAACGGATAATCTTTCATCATCTGATGCACTTTTTCGCCCACAGCCTTGATGGTTTTCTCATCTTCTATGTTGGAAATTACATTGTCGATAAGCTGAACAATCACTGGCATCAGATCTTCTTTTACGCCGCGGGTGGTAATGGCGGGCGTTCCCACACGCAAACCGGAAGTCTGGAACGGCGAACGGCTGTCAAACGGAACCATGTTTTTGTTTACGGTGATATCGGCCAAAACCAATGTGTTTTCCACTTGTTTTCCTGTAATTCCGGGGTACTTGGTTCGCAGATCAATAAGCATGGAATGGTTGTCGGTACCACCGGATATAACTTTGTAACCCAGTTCAATAAATGCTTTGGCCATTACCTGTGCATTTTTCTGAACCTGCTTTTGGTATTCCTTAAATTCAGGTTCCAACGCTTCGCCAAATGCGACGGCTTTTGAGGCAATTACATGCTCCAGCGGTCCGCCCTGCTGTCCGGGAAAAACAGCTGAATCGAACAGCGATGACATAGTTCTTACCACACCTTTCGGGGTTTTCACGCCCCACGGATTTTCAAAGTCTTTGCCCATCAGAATAATTCCACCACGCGGTCCGCGCAACGTTTTATGGGTGGTTGAAGTGACCACATGCGCATATTTCACCGGGTTTTCCAACAGTTCGGCTGCAATCAGTCCGGCCGGGTGAGCCATGTCAATCATCAGCATGGCACCCACTTGATCGGCAATGTCGCGCATACGTTTGTAGTCCCACTCGCGACTGTAAGCCGAAGCTCCGCCGATAATGAGTTTTGGTTTATGCTCCAGTGCCAGCGCTTCCATTTCGTCGTAATCTACCAAACCAGTATCTTCTTTTACCTTGTAGGCCACCGGATTGTAAAGGATTCCCGAACTGTTCACCGGCGAACCGTGCGAAAGATGCCCTCCGTGTGACAAATCGAGCCCCAGAAATGTATCGCCCGGTTTCAGAATTACGCTTAAAACGGCCTGGTTGGCCTGCGCTCCGGAATGTGGTTGCACATTGGCCCATTCGGCACCGTACAAATCCTTTATGCGGTCGATGGCCAGCTGTTCGGTCTGGTCAACAAACTGGCAACCTCCGTAATACCTGCGGCCGGGATAACCTTCGGCATATTTATTGGTCATTACCGAGCCCATGGCTTCCAGCACCTGGTCGCTCACAAAATTTTCGGAAGCGATTAATTCAATTCCGCCCAACTGGCGTTCACGTTCTTTCTGAATGATATCAAAAACCAGCGTATCTCTCTTCATTTGTGCATAAACTTTGAAATTCAGCCCAAAGGTAACACATTTTAAAAAAGCCGTAGGTTGATGCTGTTGGGAAAAATGAACTATTTTTGAACAATTAATTTTTGAAATTGGAAACCTGACAAATTGAAAAATTGCAAAACTGGAACGAAAAAGAAATGAATGGAATTAAAGGTTGAAACACGGAAACAAAACAATCATCGCCCCCCGTTTTTAAGCGCTTTGTGCCTGTTAACTTTTATGGGCAGTAGCATTGGTTTTACCGGTTATTTTCTGGCGGCACTTTTTTTTGAAAAAACGTCGGAGCTCATCATAAAATATTCATCGTGGCACAGCACCGAGGCCATTTCGCCACTTTATTTTACGCTGCTTATGGCGTTGTTTGCCATTTCATTAACCGGGGCAATCCGCATGTGGAAACTACACCGCGACGGTTTTTTCCTGTACGTTTTTGCCCAGCTGGCCATCCTTTTTGTTCCGGTTATGTGGATTGACTGGCAGGCATTTTCAACTACCAATGCCATTTTCACTACGGTTTTTGTGGTGGGTTATGGGCTGAACTGGAAACAGTTTAACCAATCACTTAAGGAATGAACCAACCTCCAAAATTCAATACAAAAATCCGAATAGCCAGAGTGGAATAATTCTTCCGAATCCGGTTTCTATATTGTCCTGCACGACAAAACTGTGAGGTACATCTTTTATCTGCCGTTTCGTTTTGTTTGGACCGCCAATTTCAAACGTAAATTTATTATTTACCAGAAAGTCGCCGCTTTTCGGCAGCGCAACCCGATACCTGCAACTCAGCTGGTTCAAAAAAAACGTTTCCCTTAACGCGCCTGTTTCAGGTTCGCGGTTTATAGAAAGTGCCCATGCCAGTGCTGTGTTGTGCAGGTATAGCTTTTCGGGTTTTGTGAGATAACCTGTGGGGGAACTGTTTTGCCGCAGCATATTCAGTAAATCGGCGCGCACAAGCAAATCAATCATTTTCAGCAAAATATCGCGTGCCACCCCTGATTTACGGCTCAGTTCCGAAATATTGGGTTTGAAAGGTACACTTTCGGCTACCAGCGCCAGAATTTTTTGCATTGACACAATGCTTGAATAGCTAAACGACGATAGTGCCATTAAATCGCTTTCGATGATTGTTTTTACCGTAGCCATCAACCGGTCGTAAAAAAGTGCAGGATTTTCAAAATAGTAAGGATAGGCGCCTGCTTTTGTGTATTCTGCAAAAAAGGGTAACACCCTCATTTTTTGGTTAATGGCAGCAGTTAGCTTGTTGTGGTCGTCCAATATTTGTTCAAGAGTTACCGGTAAAATTTCAACCCCTGTTTTAAAATGAATAAACTCGCGGAACGAAAGGTTGTGCAGATGATACATTGAAGCGCGACGGCTTAAATCGGCATTAGCCTGTTGCAAAAGCAATGCTGAAGAACCTGAAAATACCACCTGCAACGAAGGAAAATCGTCGTAAATGCTTTTGAGTTCAATAGCCCAGTTGGGGTATTTGTGCACTTCGTCGAAGAACAAAATTTTACCTCCATGTTTGTAAAACAGTTCTGCCAAATCATAAAGCGATTCATTAAGCAACACCAACCGGTCGAGTGAAAAATATAATGCATCCCGGTTTTCAGCATGCTGCAATTTCAGCCGCTGAAGCATCAGTGTTGTTTTTCCGGTTCCCCTTGCACCGAGTATTCCAATTAACCGCTGATTCCAGTCAATATCTGCATACAAATACCTGACTATTTGTGTTGATGTGGCCTGAATGAGGCGGGCAGCTATTTCATGATACTTATTCATTATGTTGTTATTTTACAACAAAAATAGTGATAAATTGTTGTTTTATTACAACATTATTAAATAAAAAAAATTAAAATATCCGAACCATTTCTGCCAAAATTGATTTAAACGTATTCAATTCAAAATCAGAAAGTTTACCTAATAATTACAACTAATGGTCGAACCTTTTTTTGATTGAATTCTGCAAAATGAAAAGGAATCAAAATATACTGAAAAGTGCAGCCGATTATATTCCCAGCAACAACTTCTCTGCTTCTTTTCCGCCGGTTAACAGGCGTTCCGGATTTTCAATAAACTCTTTCACTTTCACCAAAAAGCCAACTGAGTCTTTCCCGTCGATGATGCGGTGATCGTATGAAAGTGCGATATACATCATGGGGCGAATTACCACCTGTCCGTTAATGGCAACCGGGCGTTCTATAATATTGTGCATGCCCAGAATGGCCGATTGCGGCGGATTGATGATAGGCGTTGAAAGCAACGAACCAAACACGCCGCCGTTGGTGATGGTAAATGTACCGCCACTGAGTTCATCCACCGATATTTTTTTGTTCCGTGCTTTTTCCGCCAGTTCCTTAATTTCCAGTTCTATTTGCGGAATGGATTTGCTTTCGGTATTTCGTACAATGGGAACCATCAAACCTTTTGGTGTGGAAACTGCAATACCCACATCCACAAATTGAGCTGAAACAACCTCATCGCCATCCAGCTGGGCATTTACCATGGGATGAAAATCCATTGCCAGCGCTACAGCTTTGGTAAAAAATGACATAAACCCCAGCTTAAATCCGTGCTTTTCCACAAACTGCTGCTGATACTTTTTGCGCAGTTCCATCACGTTGCCCATGTCAATTTCGTTGAAAGTGGTGAGCATGGCTGTTTCATTTTTTACAGCCACCAACCGTTCGCTGAGTTTACGCCGCAGTGGAGTCATTTTTTGACGATCAATTTCACGGGATGCCTCTTTGGGCTGACTCCACGCCATTTCCGACGATTCTCCTGTTGCAGCCATTGCTGCTTCAACCTCTTTTTTGCCGAGGCGTTTTAACCCTTTAATCACATCGTCAATCGAAATACCGTGCTCTTTCATGAGTTCCTTTGCCACCGGAGTAACTTTCACCTGATCATATTCTTTCGATTCTTTTCCAGGCTTTTCTTCCTTTTTTTCAGAAACTTCCGGTTGTTTTTCAGCAGGTTCTTCTTTTTTCTGCGCTTTATTTTCCTTTTCGTATTCGAGTGTGGTCTCCTTTTTCTTCGGTTTTGCCTCTTCCGGTTTTGCCTCCGGTTTTACGCTGGTGTCGATGGTACATACCACAGCACCCACTTCAACGGTTTCACCCTCAGCAGATTTAATGGAAATTTTTCCGGCTTCGGCAGCAACAATGGTCAGCGTGGCTTTATCCGATTCCACTTCGGCAATTTCCTGATCTTTATGAACCACTGCACCATCTTCAACCAACCAGGTGCCTATCTCAACTTCGGTTATGGATTCTCCCGGACTGGGAACTTTAACTTCTACAATCATTTTTGGTTTTTTTATGACGCAACTACTTCTTTTACTTCAAAAACTGAATTTAATATACGCTCCAATGCCTGCGTGTGTTTTTCCATTAAGCCGACTGCCGGGCTTGCACTTTCGTTTCGTGCAACCACTTTTAATCCCAGGCAACCAAGTTTCCGGTTCAGAAATGGCCAGGCACCCATGTTTTCGGGTTCATCCTGCGCCCAAACCAGATTTGGCGTATTGTATTTTTTCAAAATCTGATCGATCTGTTTATTCGGAATGGGGTAAAGCTGTTCCAGTCGAACAACAGCCACATTCGATAGCCCTGTCTCCAGCTTATGTTTAACGAGGTCGTAGTACAACCTTCCGGAAGTAAACACCACTTTCTCCACCAGTTCCGGATTTGCAGCAGGATCGTCAATAACTTCCTGAAAAACACCTTTTGCCAGTTCTTCAACAGTGGAAACCACCTGAGGATGGCGCAACAAACTTTTCGGCGTAAACACAACAAGAGGCAAACGCATTTTCATTTTCACCTGCCGGCGCAATAAATGGAACATGTTGGCTGGCGTTGTGGGCACCACAACCTGAATATTATTGTTGGCTGACAATTCCAGAAACCGCTCAATGCGGCCACTGGAGTGTTCAGGTCCCTGCCCCTCGTAGCCGTGTGGCAGCAGTAAAACCAGGTTATTCATCAAACCCCACTTTTCAAACGCCGAAGTGATGTACTGGTCAATAATTACCTGAGCCACGTTATGGAAATCACCAAACTGCGCTTCCCAAATGGTAAGGCCGTTTGGTTTAGCCAGGGCATAACCGTATTCAAATCCCATTACTGCATACTCAGAAAGCAGTGAATTATACGCATGAAAAGTGGCCTGGTCTTCAGAAATATGCTTTAGTGGAAAATATTTCTCATCGGTACCTTCCACCACAAAAGATGCATGCCTGTGAGCAAATGTTCCTCTTTCTGAATCCTGTCCGCTTAACCGCACCGGATGACCTTCGGATACCAGTGTACCGTATGCCAGCAGTTCGGCCATAGCCCAATCGAGCCGGTTATCGAGCATCATCATCCGCCTGTCGGACAAAATCCGGTTTACCTTTTTAAAGAATGTCAGATCTTTGGGCAGGGTATTAATTTTTTCTGCAATTTTGAATAGTTTTTCAGCCTTTACACCGGTAGCAACCGACAAATCGAACATCGATTTCTGCGGCATTTCGTAATTTTTATACTCGTCAATCAAAAATTTCCGGATTTTCAGCCGGTCAATTTTTTCTGATTCCTTGTATTTTTCTTCCAAAAACCCGTCGAAATCCCTGATCCTTTTTCTGGCTTCCTCCTGAGACATAATTCCCAGTTGATCAAGCTTTTCGACATAAATATCGCGCGGATTCGGATGTTTTTCGATGGCTTTATACAAATTGGGTTGTGTAAAACGTGGTTCATCGCCTTCGTTATGTCCGTATTTCCGGTAGCAAAGAATGTCGATAAACACATCGGTCTGGAATTTTTGTCTGAATTCCATGGCAAGCGTAATGGTGTACACCAGTGCTTCAACATCGTCGCCGTTTACATGAAATACGGGTGACCGGGTAACTTTGGCCACATCGGTGCAGTAAGTGCTCGAGCGGGCATCGAGGTACGAAGTGGTAAACCCCACCTGGTTATTGATAATCAGGTGAATGGTTCCACCGGTTCGGTAACCGTCGAGCTGCGACATCTGAATGGTTTCATAAACCACACCCTGCGCAGCTATGGCAGCATCTCCGTGAATCAATATTCCCGCTGCCTTACTGTAATCGCTGTCGTATACCGAATTAATTCGCGCACGAACCATTCCTTCAACAATAGGACCTACAGCTTCGAGATGCGAAGGGTTGGGCATCAGTTTGAGCTTTACCTTTTTCCCGAAGTCTGTTTCCACCTCGTTTTCGTAGCCAAGGTGGTATTTCACATCGCCATGCCAGATGTCCTCTTCATATTCCTTCCCGTAAAATTCCTTGAAAATGCTTTCGTAGGGTTTTTCCAGAATATTGGCCAGAACATTCAGCCGCCCGCGGTGGGCCATGCCAATGACAAACTCTTCAATTCCCAGCTCAACACCACGTTCAATTACGGCATCCAGCGCAGGGATCAGGCTTTCGGCGCCTTCGAGTGAAAAACGCTTTTGCCCGACAAACTTTTTATGTATAAAACTTTCAAATCCAACTGCAATTTTCAAATGGTAAAAAATATCCATCCTGTTCTCCACTGTTAGCTCTTCTGAATTGCGGCTGCGTTCCATCTTCTCCTTCAACCACTGCACAACCTCGGGTTTGCGCATGTACACATATTCCACCCCGATAGAACGGCAATAGGTGGTTTCGAGGTGCTCAACAATGTCTTTCAGTTTTGCAGGTCCGATACCTATATCATTTCCGGCCTGGAATACTGTTTCCAGATCATCGCGATCCAGCCCGAAATTTTCGATATCGAGTGTGGGCACATACTTTCTCCGTGCTCTCACAGGGTTTGTGTTTGTAAACAAATGTCCACGTTGCCGGTAACCGTGAATCAATCCCAGTATTGCAAACTCCTTGTTAATATCGCCCGCCATTGCGAGAGCCTGCTTAACAGGATAGTTGCTTCTGGCCAGTTCAAATCCGGCAAAAAAATGCTGCCAGCTTTTATCAAGTGATTCAGGGTCTTCCAGATATGTTTGGTACAGGTCATCTATTGTTTCCTGTTCCTGGTTTCCAACCGATGAAAATTTATCCATGTCAGATTTCAAATTATCAACTAATCATTATGAAAAACAAAGCAGAAATTTTAAAGTTTATTAAAATGTCTGCAATTCGAATACAAATTTAGTTTTTACTTGCAATGTTCCCACAAAAAAGCCTTCCAAATCAATTTTTTGTGTACCGGTAGTGCCAATTTCTACAAAAAACAAATAAAATTTCTTTTTTCTGAAAAAATGCGTTTACGGGAACAAACAAAAAGATTCCCCAAAACGTTTTAAAAGAAAAAGTTATGAAAGCATTCACTTTTATTTTGACAATGTTTTCACTTTGGGCAATCAAATCTGCAACAATCATGGCTCGGTATTTACAACCACAGGCTCGGTGGTAAATGGTCCGGCAACCACAAGGCTAAAAACGTATTCGGTAAAAAAGGAAGGTGATTTTCTGATTATTACGTGACCGGTTATTCGGAAAAGCAGTGTTTTCTGATTCTGGACTGAACATCCCAAACACACTCCAGGCCTGCCGGAAAAATCAAATAATCGCCGGGTTTGACTGTTAACGCGTCAAACTCAGAAACAATGTTTGCTTCACCTTCAATAATGTAGCAATGCTCTGTTTTTTCGTAATACCAGTCAAACTTTTCCTCGTCGTGTTCCTGAACAGGCCAGTCAAAAACACCAGCTTCTTCCAGTTCTTCCTGATCGGGTTGTTCAATATCTATTCTCATCGTTTTACGTTTCTGCAAAAATAAAAAAGAAACCATTTCAGTTTACTCCTATCACAAATAAAAATGCGTTCACCCTAAACAAAACTGTAAATCAACGCATTAAAACACTCAACCCAATGTTTGATTTGAACCAAATCTGTTTAATATTGTTCTGCTTTTCCTGAAAAAATACAAAATATGACCGAATTCTGGAATGAACGTTATGCTGCACAGGAGTATGTTTACGGAACAAAACCCAACAGCTATTTTAAAAAACAGATAGAACAACTTGTTCCCGGAAAGATTCTTTTCCCGGCTGAAGGCGAAGGCCGCAATGCAGTTTATGCCGCAAAACTGGGATGGGATGTTTACGCATTCGACAGCAGCAACGAGGCAAAAAAGAAGGCAGAAATGCTGGCTCAGAGCCAAAATGTAAAAATTGAATACCAGATAAATGACATAGATGCTGCCACCTTTCCACCAGATTTTTTCGATTGTATTGTTTTGATCTTTGCCCATTTTCATCCGTTTGAGAGAGCCGGTTTTCACAACAAACTGCTGTCGTTTTTAAAACCCGGAGGAACAATTATTCTCGAAGGATTTTCGAAAAAGCAAATGCAGTACAACTCGGGCGGCCCGCGAAACCTTGAGATGCTTTTTTCAACAGAAGAAATCCGAACCGATTTCAGTAGCCTGAAAGAAACTGAACTAAGCGAAACCGAAACATGGCTTGACGAAGGCCGGTTTCACCAGGGAACGGCATCGGTAATCAGAATGGTTGGTCGGAAATAACAGGAATTGTTTATTTTTATCCGGTCATTTTAAAAAACCAATTCTATTGAAAACAAGACTGGTCCTTTTTGGCATTTTTGTATTGCTATCAAAAAACCTGCTTGCACAACCTGTAATTCAGGCCGTTAAAACAGACACACCACCACACATCGACGGAAATGTAACTGAAGAGGTGTGGGACAACGCTTTTCTGGTGACCGATTTTTTCCAGCGCGAGCCCAACCTTGGAGCGCTGGTTTCCCAAAAAACAGAATTCCTGGTGTGTTACGACGAGCACCACATCTATTTTGCCGTTAAGTGCTGGGACGACCCGCAAAAAATAACCGCCAAGGAAATGGCCCGTGACGTTAGCCTGGGTAACGACGACAGGATTCAAATCATTTTGGACACTTACCTCGACCGCCGAAACGGTTACTGGTTTCAGATTGGCCCGCGCGGTTCCATTGGCGATGCCCTCATCAGCGAAAACGGGGCAGCTTTTAATAAAGAATGGGACGGTTTATGGACGGGAAAAGCCAGCATTAAAGATTATGGTTGGGAAGCCGAAGTAGCCATCCCGTTTAAATCGCTCGGGTTCGACAAATCCAACACCCAATGGGGAATTAAATATATCCGGCACATTGTAAGCAACATCGAATCGTCGTACTGGCCCGAGGCCAACCTGAACACCCATAAATTCCAGGTATCTGATGCTGCAATTCTGGACGGCATCGAGAACATTACCCAGGGAATCGGGCTCGATATTTCACCTTACCTGGTTACCGGATTGGACAGTAAAAAAGGTGAAAGCACCGACCCAAAACTTACCGGTGGCGTTGACCTGTTTTACCAGATCACTCCGAGTCTGAGAACTTCGTTGACCATAAACACCGACTTTGCCGAAACCGAAGTGGACGACCGGCAGATAAACCTTACACGTTTCAGCCTGCATTTTCCCGAAAAACGTGATTTTTTCCTGAATGGCGCCAACTATTTTCAGTTTGGTATTGAAGGCGACGACAACAGTCCGGCAGCAAAACGGATCATTCCGTTCTTTTCGCGCAGAATGGGACTGGATGAATTCGGGCAACCAATTCCCATTAATTATGGTGGTAAATTAACCGGTCAGTATAATAAATGGAACATCGGCCTGCTGCACATGAATGACGACAGGGAAACCGGAAACCAGAATTTTTCCGTGTTACGACTGTCACACAATCTGGGAAAACAGTCATCAATAGGCATCATCGGCACACACGGAAATGCGCTGGCAGATTCCATGAACCAGCTGGCAGGAGCAGACATTAAACTGTCAACATCAACGTTTCAGCGAAATAAAAATGTCACTTTCACCTTTTTTGGTTTAAAATCGAAAACCCGTAACCTCAGCGAAGACAACAGTGCGTGGGGAACCCAGTTTTCTTACCCCAACGATTTGATAAAAGCCAGGTTAGGACATCACCAAATCGGAAAAAACTTTGTGGCCGGCATGGGGTTTGTTCCGCGCACAAACATAAAAGAAACCTACGGTGAGTTTGAACTGGGTCCGCGCCCCGGAAAATGGGGCATCATGCAGGTTTTGCTCGGAGGATCGTTCAACAGCATTTCGAACCTTGAAAGCAAGAAAGTGGAAACTGCAGAAATCCAGATTAAACCACTGGGTATTCGTTTCTTTTCCGGAGAAGAAATCGGTTATTCCCTGCTGAACCAGCAGGAATACCTTTATACGGGTTTTAACATTTTCGAAGAAATAGTTATTCCCCAAAATGGCTACCAGTGGTGGCGGCACAAACTGGACCTGAAAACCAAAGGAGCGCGAAACATCTGGGGAGAAGCATCGTACGGGTTTGGTGATTTCTACAACGGAAAGCGCGAAGACATTATTATTAAGGCAAACTGGAAAGTTTCTGTTCCGTTTTTCCTGGGCGGTTCATTCATACAAAACAATGTTAACCTGCCGCAGGGAAATTTCACGGCAAACATCTACCAGCTTAATGCCAACATTCTGTTTAACCCCGATATTACTCTGTATAACTTTGTGCAATACGATAACGCCAGCAAAAATGCCGGCTGGCAATCACGTTTTCAGTGGATTGTAAAACCGGGAAACGAAATTATTGTGGCCTGGAATGCCCGGCTTTTAAAAAACGAAGGACCATTCTATATGGATGAAAGCGCCCTGAGACTTAAACTTAAATACAATATCAGATTCTGAGAAACAAAATAAAGGTTAAAATTCTTCGTTTTAAATGAAATCTCTTGCGCAAAACCTGAACTTTATCCGGAAATGTTGCGTAAAAAACAGCAGAAAGAATAATCCTGACTTAACAAAAACTTATGTTCTGGTATCGTTTTCAAAGAATTCAAACGTTCTAATATTAAATTAGTTGGATTAAATAAAAAAAGAATTCAAAAAAAGATTTTTAATTTTTGGAATCTGATAAGTATTTACTATCATTGCAGCCGAATTTCAACAAATTCTCGTCTCCACTATACTTGTTCCAAATAGATTATCAAAATTAGTTTTAATCGGATAGAGAATAATAACATTTATACAATGTACGACATTTTAGAATTGAACAAAAAGCTCGTCCCTGAGTTGCGCGATATTGCAAAGGGACTGAAAATCAAACGTGTAGAATCCTACAAAAAACAAGATCTTATCTACAAGATTCTGGACACCCAGGCCATTCAGGAAGCAGAAAAAAATGTAAAAAAGAATAATTCAAACGATCAGAAAAAAGAAGAACGTTCGACATTTAAGAATTTTTTACGGAAAAAACATGATTCTTCCAAAGAGGAAGGGAATCAGAAAGAGGGAAAAAACCAGCGGGGAAGAAGACCGCGGCGCGACAGATCTGAACCGGAAGCGAAACCCGAAAAAATTGAGTTGCAAAGCAAAAAAACCAATATTCAGGAAAGCTCGGTACAGTCTCGCCAGGATCAGATAAAAGCCATCATTCAGGGATTTAACGAAAAAACAAAAAGTCCGAAAGACGATAAAAAAACCCCTCAGGAAGAAAACAGGCAGCCTGAGCAGGAAACAGCGGAAAAACCAAACATTCAGCCTAAGAATGAGAAAAAAGAAAAACATGTAATCATAAAAGCTGAACGGCCGGCAGAAACAAGTGCTGCAGAGCCCGAAAACAAGCAACAGGAGAATAAAGAACAAGACAAACAAAAATTTCACAAAAAAGATAAAAAAGATCAAAAGCCGCACCAGCACAAGCAACAAAACGGCAACCAGCAAAATGGTGGTGGAAAAGGAAACAACGCCAAGTTCTATGAGTTTGACGGAATTGTAACCAACACCGGAGTACTCGAAATTTTGCAGGATGGATACGGCTTTTTACGTTCGTCCGACTTTAACTACCTGAATTCACCCGACGATGTATATGTTTCGCAGTCGCAGATCAAACTGTTCGGACTGAAAACAGGCGATACAGTTACCGGAACCATTCGCCCGCCTAAGGAAGGGGAAAAATATTTTCCGCTCATTAAAGTTCTTGAAATCAACGGAAGAAGTCCGCAGTACATTCGCGACCGCGTGCCATTCGACCATTTAACACCGCTTTTCCCCAACGAAAAATTTGAACTGACCGGAAACGGCCACGACAATATTTCAACCCGTGTGGTTGACATGTTTGCTCCCATCGGAAAGGGACAGCGCGGATTGATTGTTGCTCAGCCCAAAACCGGGAAAACAGTTCTGCTGAAAGAAATTGCCAACGCTATTGCAGCAAACAATCCGGAGGTTTATATGATTGTGCTGCTGATTGATGAACGCCCGGAAGAAGTAACCGACATGGCGCGAAGTGTGAATGCAGAAGTTGTTGCTTCAACTTTTGACGAGCCGGCCGACAAACACGTTAAAGTGGCCAATATTGTGCTGGAAAAGGCAAAACGCCTGGTTGAATGTGGCCACGATGTGGTTATCCTGCTCGACTCCATTACCCGTTTGGCACGTGCCTACAATACCGTACAACCCGCCTCGGGAAAAGTACTTTCGGGTGGTGTGGATGCCAATGCCCTGCATAAACCCAAACGCTTTTTCGGTGCAGCGCGTAATATAGAGGAAGGCGGATCGCTTACCATTCTGGCAACTGCACTTACCGAAACCGGTTCGAAAATGGATGATGTGATTTTCGAAGAATTTAAAGGAACCGGTAACATGGAACTTCAGCTCGACCGGAAACTTTCAAACAAACGAATTTTCCCTTCGGTGGATATTCCGTCATCGAGCACCCGACGCGAAGATTTACTCATCAAAAAAGAGATGCTCGACAAACTTTGGATTTTGCGCAACTACCTTGGCGATATGAACTCACTGGAAGCCATGGAGTTTATGAAAACAAGACTGATGCGCTCCAATTCCATTGCCGAATTTCTGGCTTCAATGAACGACGGCTAAAAAAAAGGATTTACAATATTATCATCAAAAGCAGGCATCAAAGCCTGCTTTTTTATTTTTACAAAATCTAAATTACACAAAATCTTCATTTTTGACATCTTCACATTACAATTTCAGCTAAAAACTGTTACTTTTGCAGAAAATTTAGAGTCTTGGAATTTTTTCAAAATAACCATAGAACATTACTGGAAAGTACTCATCCTACCTTACGGAGAGAGTTGCTAAAAACAATTGACTGGTCTGATCAGTTGATTTGCATCAAAGGATTCAGGGGAGTTGGGAAAACCACGTTTTTGCTCGATTACCTCAGAAAGGAATTCCTGAACGATCCTTCGGTGCTGTATGTAAACCTGAACAATTTCTATTTTACCCGGAGAACAATCTTCTCCTTTGCCGATGAATTTGTAAAGCGTGGCGGTAAAATACTGCTGCTCGACCAGATCCAGAAATATCCCGGGTGGGCAAAAGAGCTGAAACAATGCCACGACAAACTGCCTGGTCTTAAAATCATTTTCACGTCATCGCCGGTTTTGCGAATAACCGAAGACAACCCTCATTTAAAAGGAATCATTAAAATAAATCACCTGGAAGGGCTTTCTTTTCGGGAATATTTAAATTTCTTTACAAAAAACAGTTTCCCGGTTTATTCATTTGATGAAATACTGAAAAACCACACAGACATTGCAAAGGAGATTGTTTCGAAAGTGCGGCCGCTGGCATACTTTGGAGAATACCTTAAAAACGGCATTTACCCGTATTTTATTGACGATCCGAATTTTTATTCCAACTTGCTGCTGAAACACATCAACCTGGCACTGGAAATAGATGTACCCTATATCAACCAGATTGAGTTAAAATATTTGTCAAAACTCAGAAAACTGTTGTATATCATAGCTTCAGAAACGCCTTTTTCGCCAAATGTGAGTAAATTGGCGGCAGATGTAAAAACGTCGCGTGCAACAGTTATGAATTACCTGCGCTATCTGAAAAATGCGAAGCTGATTCAGCTATTGTATGCAAATGGTGGCGAAAATGATTTAAAGAAACCAGACAAGGTTTATATGCATAACACAAATTTGTTGTTTGCAATTGCGCCTGAAAACGTTGAGAAAAACAATCTCAGGCAAACGTTCTTTTACAACCAGGTGGGATATATCCTGCCGGTTAACAGCTCAGAAAAAGCTGATTTCTTGGTAAATCACACCTGGAATTTTATCGTTGGCGGACATAAGACAGAACCCGGAGAAGGGCTGTTTGCAGCGGCCGATATGATAGAAACCGGAAGTAAAAACAAAATCCCGTTGTGGCTTTTTGGTTTTTTATATTGAAATTACAATGAACTATTAATTTTTTGATACAAAGGAGAATAATAATGGCAAAACAAAAGAAATTTATCACGTGCGACGGGAACTACGCTGCCGCATATATGAGCTACATGTTTAGCGAAGTAGCTTGTATTTACCCGATTACACCTTCTTCAACCATGGCCGAATATGTTGATGAATGGGCTGCTTTTGGCAAAAAGAACATGTTTGGGCGCCCGATTCGCCTGGCAGAAATGCAAAGCGAAGGCGGAGCAGCCGGAGCAGTGCACGGAGCGCTGCAGTCTGGTGCGCTGGCTACAACCTACACGGCCTCTCAGGGATTATTGTTAATGATTCCAAACATGTACAAAATTGCAGGTGAATTACTGCCTACAGTTTTCCATGTGAGCGCCCGTGCCATTGCCGGTCATGCACTGTCTATTTTTGGCGACCACAGCGACATTTATGCTGCCCGCCAGACAGGTTTTGCAATGCTTGCTTCCGGTTCGGTTCAGGAAGAGATGGATTTGGCCGGCGTTGCGCATTTGGCAACACTGAAATCGAGAGTTCCGTTCCTGGCATTCTTCGATGGATTCCGCACTTCTCACGAAGTTCAGAAAATTGAAGCACTGCAAATGGAAGACATGATTCCACTGGTAGATCAGGAAGCATTGCAGGAATTTCGTGACCGGTCTTTAAATCCGGAAAACCCGTTAACCCGGGGTACTGCCCAAAACCCGGATATTTTCTTCCAGGCAAAAGAGTCGTCAAACCGTTTTTACGATGCGGTTCCCGATATCGTTGCCGAATACATGAAAGAAATCACAAAACTTACCGGAAGAGAGTACCAGCCATTTGACTACTATGGTGATCCTGATGCAGAGAACATCATAATTGCCATGGGTTCGGTTACCGAAACCATCAAAGAAACCATTGATTACCTGGCATCTCAGGGGAAAAAAGTAGGTTTGATTGCCGTGCACCTGTTCAGGCCTTTCTCAGCCAAATACTTCATGCAGGCTTTGCCGAAATCGGTTAAACGCATTGCTGTGCTCGACCGTGCCAAAGAACCGGGAGCTAACGGTGAACCCCTTTACCTCGACATTAAAAATCATTTCTACGGCAAGAAAAATGAGCCTGTTGTGGTTGGTGGTCGTTACGGTTTGGGATCGAAAGACACCACACCGTCTCAAATTCTTTCGGTTTACGAAAACCTGGAAATGAAAGAACCGAAAAACGATTTCACCATTGGAATCGTTGACGATGTGACATTCAAATCACTTCCGCCAAAAGAAGAAATTGACATTACGCCCAAAGGAACTTACCAGGCCAAATTTTACGGTTTGGGATCTGACGGTACGGTAGGCGCCAACAAAAACTCCATTAAAATTATTGGCGACGCCACCGATAAATTCTGCCAGGGCTACTTCCAGTATGACTCGAAAAAATCGGGAGGTTTTACATGCTCACACCTTCGGTTTGGAGACAAAGCCATTCGTTCCACCTACCTGGTAACCACACCCGACTTTGTGGCATGCCATGTTCCGGCCTACATTCATTTGTACGATGTTTTAAAAGGCCTGAAAAAAGGCGGTTCATTCCTGCTCAACTCCATTTGGGATGAGGAAGAAACGAAGCATCGTTTACCCGACAGCATGAAAAAATACCTGGCTGAAAACGAAATTAAATTCTACATCATTAACGGAACCAGGCTGGGCGAAGACATTGGACTGGGAACACGCACCAATACCATTATGCAATCGGCTTTCTTTAAAATTACCGGTGTAATTCCTTACGAAATGGCTGTTGACGAAATGAAAAAAGCCATTGTGAAATCGTACGGAAGAAAAGGCGAAAAAGTGGTAAACATGAACTTTGCGGCCGTTGAAGCCGGAGGTAAAAATGTGCATCAGGTTGAAATTCCGAAGGAATGGAAAAATATTGAAGTAAAAGAGACCAACGGAACATCAGATCGTCCGGAATACATTGTAAAAGTTGTTGACAAAATTAACGCTCAAAAAGGCGATGATCTTCCGGTTTCAACCTTTGTTGGTGCAGAAGACGGGTCATTCCCGCTGGGAACAGCTGCCTGGGAAAAACGTGGTATCGCAGTAAGCGTACCCGAATGGCAGGCTGAAAATTGTATTCAGTGTAACCAGTGTTCATATGTTTGTCCTCACGCTGCAATCCGTCCTTTCCTGTTAACCGACGAAGAAGTTGATAAAGCACCGGAAGGAACTGAAACCCGCGTGGCAACTCCTTCCAAAATGTTTAACGGAATGAGTTTCCGGATTCAGGTGAGCGTACTCGACTGTACCGGTTGCGGAAACTGTGTGGAAGTTTGTCCTTCCAAAGAAAAGTCGCTGATAATGAAATCGCTTGATTCGCAACAAGACGAAATCAAACGCTGGGATTATATGGTGAACGATGTTTCACTGAAAGAAAAAGTGGTGGACAAAACCAAATCGGTGAAAAACTCACAGTTTGCACAACCGTTGTTCGAATTCTCGGGCGCCTGCGCTGGTTGTGGTGAAACACCATACGTAAAACTGATTACCCAGCTTTACGGCGAACGGATGATGGTTGCCAATGCCACAGGATGTTCATCCATTTACGGCGGCTCTGCACCATCAACTCCGTACTGCAAACACAAAGACTCCGGCCACGGTCCTGCATGGGCGAACTCACTTTTTGAAGACAACGCCGAATACGGTTTTGG
This sequence comes from uncultured Mariniphaga sp., assembly GCA_964500105.1. Classification (GTDB taxonomy): domain Bacteria; phylum Bacteroidota; class Bacteroidia; order Bacteroidales; family Prolixibacteraceae; genus Mariniphaga. The sequence continues at coordinate 17,945 of CAZCPH010000001.1, forward strand.
TTTTTCTGAAGGAGTTATTGCACAGCGCAACCGTTTGGAAGATATTATGAGAAGTGCATTGTCAAATGGAGCTTCAGACGCTGAAAAAGAAGCTTTCCAGCTTTGGCTCGACAATAAAAACGATGGTGATGGTTCAGCTGATGCATCGGCAAAAGTACTGGAAGCCATTGCCAACAGCAACAGCGACTATACCAAAGAAATCACCAAACTGAAGCAGTACCTGGTGAAAAAATCAATCTGGATATTTGGCGGCGACGGTTGGGCTTACGACATTGGTTACGGTGGCCTCGACCACGTGATGGCCAGTGGAGAAGATGTAAACGTTCTGGTAATGGATACCGAAGTTTACTCCAACACAGGAGGTCAGTCGTCAAAAGCTACACCTGTGGGTGCCGTGGCAAAATTTGCCGCTTCAGGTAAAAAAATCCGCAAGAAAGACCTGGGTGCCATGATGATGACCTACGGTTACGTTTATGTAGCGCAAGTTGCCATGGGTGCCAACCAGTCGCAATACCTGAAAGCATTGCGCGAAGCCGAAGCTTATCCGGGACCGTCCATCATTATTGCTTACTCGCCTTGTATCAGTCACGGGCTGAGAGCAGGTATGGGCAATACACAGGACGAAGAAAAGAGAGCTGTTGAATCAGGCTACTGGTCGCTTTTCCGCTACAATCCGCTGCTGGAAAACGAAGGCAAAAACCCATTCCAGCTCGATTCCAAAGAGCCCGACTGGAGCAAATTCCAGACTTTCCTGAATGGAGAGGTGCGTTACACTTCACTGAAAAAATCGTTCCCGGCCGAAGCCGACGAACTGTTTAATGCAGCCGAAGAAAATGCAAAATGGAGGCACAATTCATACAAACGTATGGCCGCCATGGACTTTTCAAAAGTTGAAGAATAAAAGCCAAAAATATCCATAGAGGTATCAAAAACAATTTGAGCCGGTGCAAAAATGTACCGGCTCTTTTTTTAATGGAGAAACGGGAAAAGCTGGTGTTAATCAGCGCCGGGTTGCAGTCCAGTTTTCAACGGAAGCACTGCCATTTCTGTGAATCTGAACTGTTCCAAAAATATGGTCTCCCTCTACCCTTCCGCTGTACACATAATTTTCATTTTTAGCCTGATTTGCTGCTTTAAAACTGATTCGTTCACCTTTAAGCAGACTGGTTGCAACTGCCAGTTTTTCGTTGCCCGATTTTATCTGCAGGTCCGCTTCCTGAAACTCCTGACCAACTGTCATGGAAAAAGTCTGACCATTTGCTTCCCACATCCACTGGCCTTCAACCTGAGCTGGAATAATCCAGAAATAGACATCGCTGGTTTCTTCCCGCAAAAACTGATCAGACTTCCAGTCTCCCATATCAAAATCGTGCGATACCAGGCGCGAACCGGGTTTTAAACTGGACAGCAATCCGGCACGAAGCTGAATGTTTACAGAATTGAGCAGATACATGGTGACCACTGTAGCCCGGCTTACATCGGTATTGAATACATTTCCCTCAATAAAAACCACCCGGTCTTCCACACCTGCTTTTTTGGCATTTTCGCGTGCTTCCTTTATCCGTCGCGGATCCAGATCAATACCATGACCAAAAGCACCACGTTTGGCCGCAGCAATCACAATGCGCCCGTCGCCCGATCCCAGGTCAATCACATAATCGCCCGGCCCAACTTCTGCCATATCCAGCATTTTTGCCACTACGGTTTCTGACGTGGGAACATACGGAACATCGAGCAATTGCGCCCGGCCATCAAACTGAAAAAGCAGGAAAGCAACAATAAAAGCAAGAGTTAATAGCTTATAATTCAATAGATTAACCCTGAAAAGAAAATTTTGATTCTGAGATTTCATCTGCTAAAAATTATTGGTTTAAAATTTCGCATAATTCAAGCGAAAAGTTACTAATTAAAATTTATTCTGATGACCCAAAAACGAAAAAAGTCTTCCCGCCTTCAATCCCTGAATTCAGGGATTGATTTTTAAATCAGATTTTCCCATCTTTAAATCCTTAAAAGAAATTAATAAGCATTGAACTAAATAATTACACAAATGGGACAAACAACAAAAAGCATTAAATTTCAAACACTTCTTCTTCTTCTTTTGGGTGTATTGCTCCAGCTGCCCGTCTGGGCGCAAATAAGTTGGGAGCAACATCCCGTTCCAATGGAAGAAACGTTGAAAAACAAAGTGAAATTTGGTTATTTTACCGTACCTGAAAACCGGGAAAATCCGAACTCACGCAAAATCCGCATCGCATTTGCCGTCATAAAAAGTGACGCCGAACAACCGTTACCCGATCCGGTAGTAATGATTCCCGGCGGACCGGGAGTTGGGACGACACAATATGCGCCCAATGTGCATCGGTTTCCACCAATTCAAAAAGTGCTTGAAAAAAGAGATCTTATTCTGGTCGATCCGAGGGCTTCAGGTTTTTCTAAACCTGCTATATGCGAAAATCTGAATGCTCCGGAACTTCAATTTGCCAGCTATTTTTTATCAGGAAAAGAACGGGATGCCATTTTGAAATAAACCATTCAGCAGTGTGCCGATGAAATTGCCCAAAATGGTATTGACATCGGTTCATATAGCGCGGTAAGCGTGGCACACGACTTTGACGCACTGCGAAAAGCATTGGGCTATGAACAATGGAATCTGTTAGGCGCTTCTTATGGCACACGTTATGGTATGACCTTTATGCAACTATATCCCGAAAGTGTGCGTTCAGCAATGTTCTTTGGATTAAGAATGAAAAATACTTTTTACGACCGTGTTCCTGCAGGTCTTGCTGCTTCGCTGCAAAAGGTTTTTGATGAATGTGCGGCCGATCCAAATTGTCAGAATGCATACCCTGACCTCGAGGCAGATTTTTACCGGCTTTTGGATAGAATCAAGGAACAACCAGTTGAGATTGAAAAATTTATTACCGAAAAATTCAGTGAATCAACTCATTATTATACTCAGGAAATGGTATTAAGCACCCTCTTTTATATGCTCTACCAAAAACAGGGCATCGAAATGATACCGGCTGTTATTCATCACCTGGCAAACGGCAACGACTGGATTTTACAAAACCTGACTGCACCTTCCATTAAGCGGATGTCAGGTACGAAAACTGATGCTTCACTGATTATTTCCTGCGTTGACGATGAGCCCAGGCCAGATTATTTATCCCCATACGGAAACACCAGTCTGGCAGTAAAAATCAGAGAAACTTTTGATGGTTTTCCTGATGACCGGATTCGATATTTCTTCCCTGTGTTAAGTGGTGAACGGCATTTCCCCGAAGAGCAATGGCAACAATTGGATATTCCCACGCTTTTGTTTTCGGGAGCTTTAGACCCAACAACGCCACCAACCAATGCAGATTCTTTGCTTTCTAACCTGTCAAATGCGAGACATTATGTCATTCCCGGTTCAGGACATACGCCGCAAATGGACGCAGCGCTCGACTTTACCGCTTTTATCGATGATCCCAAACCGGAAAAAGACATCTCCACGGCAATGAACATCAAACCTTTACAATTTGTCCATCAAATCGTTTTGAACCGCGGTCTGGCCGAAACATTCACAAAAATCCAAACGGGAAATTACAAGCCTGTCTTTCTGCCTGCACTTGCACTTTTACTGTGTGTTTTTGGGCTGCTTTATTTTCCAATAAGGTTTGTTATTCAAAAGCTGCGCAAAAAACCGGCTAAAGAAAAAATTGGGCTGTTGTTGCCGGTATGGTTGGTCGCTGCTGTGCCACTGGTTTTGAGTTTTCTTCTTGTAAAAGTCGTTGGAGAAACAATGGCCTCAAATCCTTTTTTGCTTTCTATGGGGTTTGCGGGTGAATCAAATTTCCTGGAGCCGGGAGCAGTGGTTTTGCTTATTGCTTTACTGTGGAGTGGCTGGAAAGTTTATAAAAATCCAACGTTAAAAATAAAAACACCTGTTGTTATTTCATTAGCAGGTGGATTCCTGTTTTTGATTTTCTTGCCCTTAATGAATTTTTTATAGAAAAATGAAAAAATTCTTCAAAATTATCGGGTACATTCTTATTGGGTTTCTCAGCTTAATTCTTTTGGGTGTTGTTATTCTGTCGGTTACCGGATTTCCCAAACCTGAGCGTATTGAAGCACGAAACATTAAAAAAGCCTCGTTTGATCAGATTTCTGATATTTTGGGACTGATGTTTTACCGCCCAGTGTTTTATGAACTTATTAGAACTGAAGGTGATAATGTCTATTTTCTGAAAAACGGGCAACCTTTTATTCATCAACCGGATTCTCTACAGACTTTCCCCAGTGAAAAGCACATCCCTGTTACCGGCATGTTTGGCAAAGTACAATATCACAACGGGGCATATTATTTTCTGGATGAAAATCCAAACACGGAAGATAAAATTTTACTGAAAGCCGATGAACGTTCAGGAAAACGCGACACGCTTCTTGTAGGAGCCAAAGGGTTTTTCGATTTCAAAATCAGTCCAGACGGCAGAGATATTTTTGCCGTTGATCTGGTTGACAAAACAGGTCAAATTCACTTATACCACCTTGCCAATAAACCTGACGGAAAACCTGAAATAGTAATGGAAAGTGAGGAATTGTTCACGATTCAGGGATTTGGTCCGGATAATTCTTATGTAATCATAAGTGAAGTAGGCGTTGATGGTGTGGTGAATTATAAAAAATTTGATCTGCAAAGCCGCAGCTCCCAAATTTTCGGTTCAGGAGTCGATAGCACTGCCAGTTACCTGTGCCTTACATCCAGATATACCTGCAATCTTCAGTCTTTTGCCGAAGATTTTAATACCAGTTATATCATTCGCACCGGACATGAAGGGTTGTCCAAAGAATTTAATGCCCTCTGGGAGGTACGGGGAGATTCAGTGCGTCGGGTTTCACCGGAAATGACAGCCGATGTGAACCACCTGCAACTAAGCCCGGATGAGCGGTTTGTGGTTTTTACAGCGAATTCGGGTGGATTTGGAAAGTTGTATGCTTATGACAGAATCGAAAATAGAGTGAAAACTATTTACGAAGGAGAAGAATTTAATCTGGACTGGTACAAATACAGGCCGTTCCTGATCACAAAAGAGAATCAGATTTTCTATTCGGTTTCCAATTTTTTTGGCAGCCGGCTATTGCAAACCGATTTATTGAGTGGTGAGACCAAAGTGATAGATTCCGCAGAACAGGAAGACCTGAAAGAGGTGATGAAGTTTAACCGGTTCACCTATCCCACCACCGACGATTCAATCGGGATAATGGCCGGAATTGAAGCTTATCAATACAGACCTGTAAAATCAGAATATGAAAAAATGCCCGTTGTCATTGAGTTACACGGTGGACCTGAAATGCCGGCATTTCCGTTTCAGTTTGGTATGGGGAGTTATTTCATTAAAAAAGGCTTTACCGTTATTTCTCCAAACTACAGAGGTTCTGCTGGTTACGGTGTAAGTTTTGCATCTGCCGATGACCGGGAGAAACGGTTGGAGCAGGTAAAAGACATCAAAGCCCTGCACAACTGGATAAAAACCCAACCTGATCTGGATGCGGATAAAGTTCTGCTGATGGGAGCATCTCACGGTGGTTACATGGTAATGGCCTCTCTGGCACAGTACCCGGGAGATTTTATCGGAGGAATGAGTCTGGCCGGAGTATCCGACAACAGTCTGGTGATGCATGAAAACAGCTGGCAGGCAAGGGGCTGGAAACAGGAATTTGGTGATTTCAGCGATCCGCAGCAAAAACCGATTCTGGAATCCTCTTCCCCGCTCTACCATGCCGATCGTATTACCGAACCGGTGTTTCTGATTCACGGAACTGCCGACCCCAGAGTCGTTTATCAGAACAGTGATAAAATGGCCGATGCCATAGAAGCTGCCGGAGGGCAGGTGCAGTACATCAAATTAATTGGATCGGGCCATGCTGCCAATCCTGAAGGTCCGCTGGAAGCTTTTTATATGATGAGCGCCACATTTGATTTTATAGAAAGCCTCATGGAGTGATGAGCGAATCACTCCGTATTCAACAGTTTGACCGGTTTAAACAAGTCTTTAAAAATGAAGATGCAGGCATCCATTCTTCAAAATACTTAAAAGCTCGAAAAGAGGTTAAAATAACAACAAAACTGAAAACAATTATTTAACGCGTTATGAAAAAATTTGTAGTAAAAAAAATTGCATCCTCAGTACTCATTTTAATTTTTTGGATTCCCGTAACTTATGCACAGACTAACGATACCGGTCCGATTTTTGAAAAAGTAGCTGATACGGTTAAACTAAAAGCTTTTGTAACCTATAACTTGAAAGAGGCAGAAAAAGCTTTAACAGAAACCAAATCAGAAAAAGCTGATTACACTTATCAAAACACCCTGATTCCCTATCAAAAAGCAGCCTATCATTTCAGTGTTGCACAATACCTGCCGGCTACTTTAAAGGATATTCATCCCGATACCAGCTATCAAAAGGTAGCTGCACGTCTTTATCGGGAGGCCGGTGATCAAAATACGATGGCTTACGATAAGGAGCTCTACGAAAAGCTGCTGCTGGTTGATAAAACTTCACTAACTTCATCACAAGCGTATCAGCAAAACCGAAGAATCAAAAGCTACGAACGTTCAGGGATTCAGTTTGACGATGCAAAAAAAGAACAACTTCAGGCATTAAACCGAAAAATAGCGGAGTTGGGCAATCGCTGGATGAGCAGTTTGAATACCGGGGACGCCAGTTTGCAATTTCATCAGGACTCGCTCAAGGGAATTCCCGGAGATATCATTGCAAGCCTTTCCAAAACCGAAGATGAGCAAGTTATAATGCCGCTCATTCCCCCAATTGCAACACCATTTTTCATTTATGCAGAACAGGAATCTGTTCGAAGAAAAGTGATGCGGGAAATGTTGAGCATCGGTTATCCGGACAACTATATTTTACTGGATTCCATCCGTATTTTACGGCAGGAAGTGGCAGATATATTGGGGTATCAAAATTATGCCCAATTGTCCCTTGAACCAATGCTGGTCAACAAAGTATCCAAGCTGGAGGAACTTTTTGAAAAAACAGCACATATCACTCGTGAAGCGATTAAAAGGGATGAGATGGCATTACTCACGTTGAAACAAAACGCGTATCCCGGCAGCTCCCTTCAACTATGGGATGTGGCTCATTACAGTGAAAAACTGATGATGCAGGATTACGGGTTTGACTCCAGGCAACTCCGGGAATATTTCCCGTATAGCCAGGTAGAAAAAGGTGTGCTGGATACGTATAGCCGGATGTTTCAAATTGAATTTGTACCCAAAGAAACCGTGCTTTGGACAGAAGATACCAAAGCATTTGAGGTGTATCAGGATGAAAAGTTTTTGGGGAGAGTCTATTTAGATATGTATCCGCGAAAAGGAAAATCTACCGGAGACAGAATGACGTATTTTTCACTTGGCGGACAAAAATTGCCGGAGTTAATCCTCGTTTGCAATCAACCCAAGACCACCGAAACCGAACCGGGACTGATGGATATGAATGCCGTAAAGACCTTTTTTCACGAATTTGGCCATTTGATGCACTATTTATTTTATGGGCAACAGGAGTTTCCGGGCAGTTTTGAGCATGATTTTGTGGAAGCACCTTCCCAGCTTTTTGAAGACTGGGCTACCAATCCGGGCATTTTGAGCCAATTCGCCCGGCACTATCAAACCGGAGAAATCATTCCGGAACAATTAATGGAGAAATACCTTAAGTCCACACGCTTTGGAAGAGCACCTGAGGTGGGAAGTTTGGCCTCAGGTGGTTACATTGCTTTACAGCTTTATTCCCATTCCCCGGAAGAAAAGTCCATTGATGATTTGATTCAGGAAGGGATGACTAAATTTGGAAACCTCCCTGTACCTGAAGATTTTCACCTGGCCGGCAGCTGGCATCACTTGTACCATATGGGTCCGCGGTATTATACCTATCTTTTTTCGGGAATTTTGGCAAAAGATTTATTCTCAGGTTTTAATGCCAAAGATTTGACTGACCCGGTTTCCGGAAAACAATATCAGGAAAAAGTCCTTTCGCCCACCGGAACCAAACCATCTGCCGAACTTGTAAAAGATTTCCTTGGAAGACCATATAATTATGACGCCTGGCGGGAATGGATTTTAGAAAACTAACTGTTTTCTTCCAGTTTTATTCACTTTTCCAAAATAGTTTGAGTTTTTGAACCAGCCAAATCCCTGAATTCAGGGATATCAGGCACTGATTTCCATCTGAACCAAAATTCTGTTCATCCGGTGTATCAATTCCGCCGTATTTTTGGCTTCCAGTTTTTGCAGCAGGTTTTTTCTGTGGCTCTCCACCGTGTAGAAACTTATATGTAACCTTTCGCCAATCTGCTTTGTACTGAGGCCGGTTGCCAAAAGATTGGCAATCTCTTTTTCACGTTGCGATAAAGTCAAATGCTTTTTAAGCAGACGAAATTTTTCAGCGTTTGCGTCAATGTACAGCTCTTTTAATTTTCGAAGATAGTGCCCAACATCAACCGTTTTTTCGGATAATTCACCGGAAGTCAGATTCCGCACATCTATCCACGAACAAAACAACAAATAGGATGTGGGTTCAAATGGCCTGGTATCCAGAATTATTGCCTGGTATTTTACAGGAACTTCCTGTTTGAATACATTGTAAACCGCAGCCTCGGTTTCTATTAACCGGTTTGACAGAATAGAAGATGAACTTTGTTCAATCAGCGACGCCTGCCTGTTCATGGAATCGTAAATTCCGGAAATCAATCGTGGCGGAATAATGGTTTGAAAATAAACCAGGCCGTGTTTTTGAAACTTCTGGTAGCTGTGCCCTAAAATATCGGATATTTGCGGACTAACATAGATAAAATCGTGATTATATAGCCAGAAAAAAGCATAAAATGTACCCGGTATTTCTTCCATTTCCCGAATGATGTTATCCAGTTTGTCGTTCCAAAATCTGTTGTTTACCGATAACGACTCTGCTATGTTGAAGCCATCCACAAAAATTAACCGTTACTGAAAATAATTGGTGTATGAATATGTATAGTAAACAGCAAGTTAATATTTTTGGTTCAAAAAAGACAAAAAAATCCTTTTTCTTACAAAATGATGAAGCTTGAAAGTTTGGAAGATTCTGAGAAATCTTAGAGACTGTTTTAAATTTATCCGTTTATTCTATTTTGCGTCTTTTTCACTCATACTGCTGCAAAATTTCCTTAAATAGCTATGGCTATTCGCGTCAATTTTGCCTTGTCTGAGCAAAAAATACATCAAAATATTTCTAAAAAACAAAATCAAAACAGTCTCTTAATTTCACAAAAAACTGATAAACCTTTTGGAAGCCAAAAAATAAAAGGTCTGATTTTTCAGTAAAAACAAAATATTTGATTCGACTACTGCACAAAAAACATCTCTGCCCCAGAACAGAGCAGAGATGTTTGAGGTCCGTATTTTGTTTCAGTGCCCGGCATGTGAGCCACCACCGTGTTCCAATATGTCGTGAATGGCTTCAAGCGTATGGGTGTAATCCACGTAGGCCTCCACAAAAGCTCTTCCGGTTTCAACCGTTTCGTTTTTCCTTTGATTCAGCTCTGCTGTTCTATGGTATTTTTCAAGGATAACACCCCCGATGTGTTTGTTCAGTTTACCCACCAAATCGTCGATATTGCCTGTTGAGAGTGCATAATCGCTCATTTGAACGATTTGTTTTGTTGTACCGGGTGCTTTCAGTCCGGTGTATGGAGCACCTTCGGTTTCGCGGTGGAGTCTCACCAGCGTTTCAAAAAAGTACTTTTCAACTACCTGGTAAATCTCCCGGTCACTGTTTTTCAGGGCAATTGTTTTGTTGAAAAGTGAAACAACCTCTTTTTCCTGTTCTTTGGAAATCCACTTCAATACCGGTTCCGGATTATTGGTTTCCAGTGCTTTTCGGGCATCAATAATCACCGGGCCATCGTACGAATCGCAATGTGCCAATGCCGGTTTTGAAACAGTAACAGCCAGAACTGCCAATAAAACAGTAGCATAAAAACGAATTGTTTTTAATGACTCGTTGAAAAAATGAACTTTTTTCTGTTGTCTTTTTTTCTTTGTTCTCATTTGTTAAAATTTTGTGATGAATAATTCAATTTGTCACCACAAACGTATGATGAACTGGAAAGATGTGCGACCTACTTTATAAAAGGGTACTACTTTTTTTGAGGAAAAGACCTGTATTTATGGAATCAGATAGCAAATTTAGCCGGTGTGCTGTTTTTTGAATTGCGTGGGTGTTTGTCCGGTAATATTTTTAAATACTCTGTTAAACGCCGATTTGGAATTGAATCCTGCATCGAAAGCAATTCCCAAAACGGAATATTTCTGGTAATCGGGGTGAGTTATTTTGGATTTCACTTCTTCAATCCGGTATCGATTGATAAAATCAAAAAAATTCTGACCGATATTTTTATTGATTACCTGCGATAAATGGTGTGAAGAAATATTCAACTCGCCGGCCAGTTGTGGCAGGGTTAAATCGGGATTCAGGTAAGGCCTTTTTTCAGCCATGTAAATTTTCAGTTTTTCGGCATACACTTCTGCATCTGTTTCCTTCAGGGTTGAACCTGCATACTTTTCAATGGTGCTGTTATCGGTCACATATTGATTCTCCCCGAAACCTGAAAAAATCTCTTTTTGCTTTAATCCGAAATAGCCAATGAGAATGATAAAAACCGATAACGCCAACGAAAGTCCATTGGTGCAAAAATTCCATGAAAAAAGATGAAAAATATGATGCATAGCAGCAGCTGCCATTAAAATGGTCCATACGGCACCAAAGGTATAAACCAAATTTCGCAACCAGCCCAGGTCGATATTTTCTACCGACGAAAAATTATTAAAGATATTGATGTCCAGCTTTTTGAACAAAACCAGTGAGCGTACGAAATAAACCGGCCCGGATAACGCTGTCAGTATGAGAAAAAAATTGAACAGGGTGGATGAACCATGCTCTCCTTCCAAATGGTCAAGTCTGATTTTCGCTGCAGCTTCGGGAAAAAATGAAACACCAGCCAAAAAAAGATTAAACAGCACAAAAGGAACAAAGTGCAAAAAACCGGCAGGTTTAATTCGGTACGATTGAATAATTAACGCCCGGATATACAAATAAAGAAACGGACCATGCAGTAGTAAAAGGGAGATAAATGCGGCGGATAACAGCGGGTAGTTTGTAAATAACTTTGATGCTGTCAAGCCGTAAATGCCAGTGTAAAACCCCAAATACAACAGCCAGCAAATTAGAACTTTATCATGGAGTGCTTTGTCTTTTTTCTGAATCAGTAACGCCGTAAAAAACAGCGCATTAAATGCCGCAATTAAAAAAATATACTCCACCTCTCTACCGGTTTTAATCAATCGTTTTGTAGGGGAAAGCCGGTCAGTCCCGGCTTCCCCTGTTCACTTGTTATTCAAATTTAATCACTTCAACCGGACAATTTTCGGCTGCCTCCTGAATTCCCTCTTCATAATCGGAATAGTTGACCCCTTCTATCACCGTTGCCTCGTCTTCCACTTTAAACACCTGGGGACAAATTTCCTCGCACAGTCCGCATGCTGTGCACCCTTCTTCAATCCAAACTTTTGTAATAGCCATAATCGTTAATTTTAATGATTTGAAAATAAAAGTTATCCTGATTCTATCACTTTTACTACTTCATCTTTCCTATTCATGGTGAAACCGAAAAACCACCACCTTCTCACAAAAAACGCAGGGCGTGGATAATAAATAGCACAAGGCATCCGGCGTTACTACTGTTTCAGATTTCACTCTTTTGCTGATCTTTAAACAGAAGTGCCTTTAGCTTTTGGTTGTTCTGCTCCACTACCTTCAAAAATTTCTCAAATCTTTTTCTTCGTCCGAAATATTACTTCAAAATTAATTTATAATTACCAATTGATCCAATTATTTTTTCGATATCTAAATAATTCACCTCAATCTGGTCAGGATAAAACGGAATAATTACCTCTTTATAAAAGCCTAAATGTCCTATTCATGCATAAGTAAAATCAAAATTCCTCTTAAAAAATTCAAAAAGGAAGCTCTCATTCTATGAAAAAATTATCCTCGTAAACTTAGAGAACGTTTTAATAATCCTTGAATTTTTGTTATCGAACCTGCTCCCAGCTTATCATCAATTATTTTCATAAACATGTTTCTGTTGTTTCTTAATTCGGTTACTATAAACCAGGTTAAATGTGCATCAGGATATTCAAAATCTTTATACTGCAAAATACTATCTGCAATCATTCCAACTATTTCCCGATATAAATTATCCTTTGTCCTGAAATAGTAGTGAATAATTGCTTTACTAAAACCTGCATCCCTGGCAATTTTTTCAATAGTTGTTCCATGATAACCATATAAAAGGAATATTTTTCGGGCCGAATTAAGTATTTTATTTTCAGTTTTCATTTCATCATTTATTTAAATGAATAAGCCTGCAGTCCAACTCTAAAAACAGTTATTCGCCGGTAAAAATGCATGTTATAATAATCTTCGCCGCTGTAATAGTTGGCAAACAGGCTGACATCGGACAGGAATTTTGGACGGTAAGCTATTGTCAGCGAAAAATTGAACCGCTCTTTCAGGTCGAAAAAGGAAGCATCGTTAATGTCACCAAACAACCAGGTTGTTTCGAGCCGGGTTTGCACTGCCGGATTTTTATCAAACATCAGCTTTTCAGTAGCATTGCTGTATTCGGGAAACCTGAAAATACGAAAGTTATTATGCCAACGCACAAAACTGTACTTACCTTCCAGTTCATCAACTCTGTTTACATTTAGATGGTACTCGATCGAAGTTTTAAAGTATTCGTTGGTATTGGAAAACGGCACCACGTTTTGATTCAAAAAAAGCCCCAGCTCCAGGTAATTGGTTGAAAAATTACCCGATACCGTATTGATACTCCCGTCCTCATTGAAGAAATCGCCATCCTGACCATTGGAATGATGGGTCAGATTCAAAAAAAGGTATTTTACTTTGTCATCGCCGGATTTATTCAACTGATGATAAAAACTGATTTCAGGCATGTAACTGGGTGTTCTGACCGGGAAAGACTCTTCGGCATACATCCGCATCAGGATAGCCGAAGAAATGGTTGCCCCCCATTTTGCATCGCGACTGGTACGCAGCAAAAAGTAAGGAGCAACCAACGCTTCGAAAATAAGCGGTTCCACATTTCCGATTCCCTGGCTGAAAGTGATGTAACTGTCAGTCTGATTGGCCCGGATGGTGCTGAAAAACGAATTTTCCGCATCCTGCAAATCTTCTGTCTGTGCATTCAAATTTTCCATGCCAAGGCACCAGACAAACCCAACCAACAAATATGTTTTTATTTTTTTCACCCTTCAATTTTTAATTACTATGATTCTTCCATTTTTTTTTGGTGGAAGATTTCGCGGTTAAACACATAATCTTTAAACGGAACTTTAAAGAACAGGCGATACAACACCGGTACAAAAAGCAGCGTAATCAAAGTGGCAAAAAACAACCCGAAAATAATGGCCAGGGTAAGCGGTTCCCACAGCAAATCGCCGGAAAGCCACAGGGGAAGCATCCCGAGGGAGGTGGTAAGCGTAGTGAGTATTACCGGCCTGAACCGGTTATTTGCTGCCATTAATATCGCATCGCGACGATCCACCTCCGAATTTTCGGTTATCTCTACATCAATCCGGTCAATGAGAATGATGGCGTTGTTGACCACAATTCCGGCAAGGG
>CAZCPH010000002.1:0-29092 GCA_964500105.1 uncultured Mariniphaga sp.
TGCCACCGAAAGCGCCATCAAATTTCTAAAAGAATTCGAAAAGGAAGGAATAATAAAGCTCGAAGGTAAAAACATTGCAATTACTGATTTGAAAAAACTCGAAAACATTAGTAAAACCAGTTGATTGATGCTACTTTCCGACACCATAAAAGAACAATTGCTGAACGAAGTTCAGTTTTCAGCGAGCCGCAGCGGAGGTCCCGGAGGCCAAAATGTAAATAAGGTTAACACCAAAATAGAATTGCGCTTTTCGGTTTCTGAATCTGCGGTTTTTGACGATACGCAAAAGCAACTCATCTATTCGAAGTTAAAAAACCGGATGAACACCGAAGGCGAGATGCTTGTAACATCGTCGTCGGAGCGCTCGCAATGGAGAAATAAGGAGAAAGCCACCGAACTGTTCTTTCAGCTCATTGAAAAAGCATTGACCAAACCCCGAAAACGAAAAAAAACGCAGCCAACTGTCGCTTCACGACTTAAACGACTGGAAAACAAAAAGATAAAAGGACAGAAAAAGCAGTTACGAAAACCACCTGATTTTTAAAATTTGTTTTTTCAGCTGAAAATAGTTTCTTTGCCTGTGAATAGGGATACATCCAGTTTATGAGGCAAATTTTACATGTATGCCGGCTTGCAATCATCCGGATTATTGATTTTTTCTATTTTCCGTTTCTGAGGTTTATACCGCCTGAGATTTTCAGATACGGTGCAACTGGTGGAGTTAACACAGCATTTGATATATTTCTCTATTTCATTTTCTACAATTTTATACTCGAACGTCAAATCCTGGATTTGGGCTTTGTGGCCATCAGTCCGCACATTGCAGCGTTTCTGCTTGTTTTCCCAATTACTTTTATAACAGGTTTTATCCTGGCAAAATATGTAACCTTCACAGCTTCTGAACTGCGCGGCAGAATTCAGCTGTTCCGCTATGGATTGACGGTTGCAGGCGCTGTTTTTCTCAATTATGTATTTCTGAAATTTTTTGTGGAATACGTTGGATTGTATGCTACGTTATCAAAAGCATTGACCACAATAATAGTTGTAGCATTCAGTTATTTGTCGCAGCGCTATTTTTCGTTTAAAACAGCAGCAATTTCGCGGGCAACTTAAATCAGAAGTAAACAAAAAATTGTTTATATTGTCTTGATTTTTGTACGATGCAACAATTCAGGCAAACATATTACCCGACAATACTTCAGGCGGTTCACCTGCTGATTTTGTATTTGTTTATTCAAACGCTGGTTGATTTTCCGCTGGCATTGACTGATTATTACAAAGGAACCGATTACCTCTACAATCCGATAAAGAAAATTATTTTAAATGCAGGTTCCACATTGTTTATCCTCATTTACGGGTTCAAAAAAACAAAATCATCGTTTACTGAAGTTTTTCCCTTAAAACTATTCAATCCGCTGGTAATCATTCCTGTAATAACTTTTTTTTGGGGTGCACACAATGTACTGGAAGTGGTTAACAATGCTGTGGAAAAAGTTGTTCCTGCCCCACCCTGGTTTTGGGAACTGTTCAGTAAAGTGTTTGAAAGCGATTATGGCTGGTGGGGTGCTTTTATGAAAGTTGTTGTTATTGCACCCATAATTGAAGAATTAATTTTCAGGGGATTGATTTTACAAGGACTGCGCAGGAATTATCGACCGGTTACTGCAGTGCTGGTATCAGCTTTATTGTTCTCTCTGTTTCACCTCAATCCTTGGCAAATGCCGGCAACTTTTGTATTGGGAGTATTGCTCGGCTGGCTGATGCTTCGCACCAACAGCATTCTTTTGGCCATATTGGGGCACGCAATAAATAATCTCATGGTTTTGTTAACCATAACTTACTGGGAACAATTAAGTAATTATGCCATTTTTTTGATGGAAAAGAATGATAAACTGATGCTCAGCGGTATGGTTATCGGGGTATCGTTAATTCTGATTTACTTCAGCACTTTGTGGCCTGCAAAAAAGAAGAGAAAAGATTAAACATTCCCGTTCAATTTCTGTTCTATTTAAAAATAGTTAACATTTATTTTGAACTTATATTCATTAAAAATTTTTATCTTTAACAAAAATTATTATTCATTAACAATATAAAATAAGAGATTATGGAAGAAGAAAAAGTAATTAGCATGCCACGTATTGGCGACAAAGCTCCCGATTTTAAGGCCAACACAACTTACGGTCCCATTCAGTTTTCAGAATTTAATAAAGGAAGCTGGGTAGTATTTTTTTCGCACCCTGCCGACTTTACGCCCGTTTGCACCACCGAAATGAGTGGATTTGCCATTCGCCACGATGAATTCAGAGAACTGAATACCAAATTAATGGGCTTAAGTATTGATAGTATTCATGCACACGTAGCCTGGGTAAATAACGTGAAGAAAAACACCGGCGTTCTGTTCGATTTCCCTATTGTGGAAGACATTTCAATGAACGTATCGAAATTATACGGCATGTTGCAGCCCAACGAAAGCGAAACAGCAGCCGTTCGTGCAGTATTCTTTATTGACCCTGAAGGAAAAATCAGGTTGATTATGTATTATCCGTTGAATGTTGGCCGCAATATGGACGAAATTCTCAGGGTATTGAAAGCATTGCAGACTTCAGATAAATACAAAGTTGCACTGCCACTCGACTGGAAACCTGGTGAAAAAGTAATCGTTCCTCCGCCAAAAACCGTTCAGGATATGGAAGAACGCGAAAAAAGTGACTACGAAATGGTTGACTTTTACCTCGCAAAGAAAAGTTTATAAATCGTTTCAAACAATAAACAAATTAAAGGCTGTCTGTTATAAGGCAGCCTTTTTTTTTACATTTCGGGCATTTAATATTTCCGGCACTGTCCAAATAGCTGCAACCACACAATTTTCTTCACAGAATATCACGATTTTCTTTTTACGAAACTTCTTTTATACCTATTTTTAAAAACTTTAATCCAAAAAATTGAATCAAATGAAAAAGCTGTTGTACACGCTGTTTATTTTCACCTTCTGCATTATTCAGGCATTTGCCCAAACCGGAAAAGTTTTCGATAACCTTTCTATGAACAGTGAAATTCTGAGCATGGAGCGCAAATATGCCATTTACCTGCCGCCGGATTATGAAACATCTGAACGAAGTTATCCGGTTCTTTACCTGCTCCACGGCGCGGGCGACGACCAAAGCGGATGGGTTCAATTTGGAGAAGTACTAAACATTACCGACAAAGCCATCAAAGAAGGCAAATCTACAGCTATGATTATCGTAATGCCTGATGCCAACACCGGTCAACGCGGTTATACCAACGATGTAAACAGGAACTGGCGCTATGAGGATTTCTTTTTTGAAGAATTTTTACCGTTTATCGAAGGGAAATACCGGATTCGGACAGAAAAAAGATATCGTGCAGTAGCAGGCCTTTCCATGGGAGGCGGCGGAAGTTTCTATTTCGCTTTGCACCGTCCCGATTTATTTTCGGCTGCCTGCCCGTTAAGCGCTGCAACAGGTCCGCTGTCGCGCGATGACGTGAAAAATTACATGCAACGCCGTGGAATGTCCGGTGCTTCTGAAGCAGAAATGAACGCATGGTATGAAAAATACAGTGTAACTGAAATGGTTAAAAACCTGCCCGAAGAAGATCTAAAAGCCGTTCGCTGGTACATCGACTGTGGCGACGACGATTTTTTGTACGAAGGAAACTCGCTGGTTCACATCGAAATGCGAAAAAGAGAGATTCCGCATGAATTCAGAATCCGCGACGGCGCACACAACTGGACCTACTGGCGTGAATCATTACCCGATGTTCTGCGGTTTGTTTCCGAAGGATTTCACCAGCATTGAAACAGAATTAAAAAAAATCATTTTACATCAATTTTTCAAAGCATTCTTTTTGTTTAAGGAACAATAAGAATTACATTTGTCAATAGAAACTAAACAAATGTAATTTTAATGAAATTCGGCTTTTTCGATGACAAAAACCGCGAGTATGTTATTACTCAGCCAAAAACGCCGTGGCCCTGGATAAATTATCTGGGGAATGACGATTTTTTCAGTCTGATTTCCAACACAGGCGGAGGTTACAGTTTTTATAAAGACCCGCGCTACCGGCGCATTACCCGTTTCCGATACAACAATGTTCCCATCGATGATAACGGAAAGTACTTTTACATCAACGACAACGGAACCATTTGGTCGCCCGGCTGGAAACCGGTAAAAACAGAGCTTGAACGGTACGAATGTCGTCACGGACTGGGTTATACCAAAATCTCGGGAACAAAAAACAACCTTTTGGTTGAAGTAACCTGTTTTGTTCCACTTGGTTTTCCAACCGAAATTCAGCGCGTGAAACTGAAAAATAACGGTGCCGAAAAGAAAAGCTTCAAACTTTTCTCCTTCATGGAGTGGAACCTGTGGAACGCGCTGGACGACATGACCAATTTCCAGCGAAATTACAACACCGGCGAAGTTGAAATTGAAAATTCAACCATCTACCACAAAACCGAGTACCGCGAACGCCGCAACCACTATGCATTTTACTCGGCAAACCGGAATATGGACGGATTTGATACCGACCGTGAATCGTTTGTAGGCCTTTACAATTCATATTCCGACCCGGATGTTGTGCGCGAAGGAAAACCCAAAAACTCGGTGGCACACGGATGGTCGCCCATTGCGTCGCACTATTTCGAACTGGAGCTGAATGCCGGAGAAGAAACCGAACTGATTTTCGTACTGGGTTACATAGAAAATGAAGCAGAAGAAAAATGGGAATCGAAAAAAGTCATCAATAAAACCAAAGCCAGAGAACTCATTCGGCATTTTTCGAAGTCTGATGTTGTTCAAACAGAATTTCAAAAATTAAAAGATTACTGGACGGAACTGCTTTCTAACTACCAGGTAAAAAGCCACGACGAGCGGCTGGACCGGATGGTAAACATCTGGAATCAGTACCAGAATATGGTCACGTTCAACATGTCGCGGTCAGCCTCCTATTTCGAATCGGGTATTGGGCGCGGCATGGGATTTCGCGATTCGAACCAGGATTTGATTGGTTTTGTGCACCTTATTCCCGAAAAAGCCCGTGAACGCATTCTCGATCTGGCAGCCACCCAACTGGAAGACGGCGGTGCCTGGCACCAATACCAGCCGCTAACGAAAAAAGGAAATGCCGAAATTGGCGGGAATTTCAACGACGACCCACTTTGGCTGATTCTTTCCACAACGCAGTACATCAAAGAAACGGGCGATTTTTCCATTTTGGATGAAATGGTTCCCTACAACAACGACGAAACCAAAGCACAGCCGTTGCTCGATCACCTGAACCGGTCGTTTTTGCATGTGGTAAACAATCTGGGGCCACACGGGCTGCCACTTATTGGCCGGGCCGACTGGAACGACTGCCTCAACCTCAACTGTTTTTCCACCAATCCGGACGAATCGTTTCAAACTTCTGAAAACAAGAAAGGTGGCGCTGCAGAATCGGTAATGATTGCCGGAATGTTTGTGTTGTACGGAAACGATTACGCGGAATTGTTGAAGTACCTTGAAAAATCTTCGGAAGCTGAAAAAGTTTTGGCTGAAGTCGAAAAAATGAAAACTGCCATTGCAAATTTTGGATGGGATGGCGAATGGTTTCTGCGAGCGTACGACTTTTTTGGCGAAAAAATTGGCAGCAAAGCGTGTGAGGAAGGCAAAATTTTCATCGAATCGAACGGTTTCTGTACCATGGCCGCCATCGGTGCTGAAAACGGCTGGCCTCAGCAGGCGCTCGACTCGGTAAAAAAACACCTCGATTGTGAATACGGAATTGTACTGAACAATCCGCCCTACTCTGAATACGACCTGAGCAAAGGTGAAATCACCAGTTACCCGGAAGGTTATAAGGAAAATGCCGGGATTTTCTGTCACAACAATCCGTGGATTATGATTGGCGAAACCACTGCCGGAAACGGCGACCGCGCCTTTGAATACTACAGTAAAATTTGTCCGGCATATCTTGAGGAGATCAGCGATTTGCACCGCACAGAACCTTACGTTTATGCCCAAATGATTGCCGGCAAGGATGCCTGGAAGCCCGGAGAAGCGAAAAACTCATGGCTTACCGGAACTGCCGCCTGGAACTTTTTTGCCATTTCGCAACATATTTTGGGAATTCAGCCCGGATATGACGGATTGATTGTAAATCCCTGCATACCAAGAAACTGGGATGGATTTTCCATTCAACGCAAATACCGGGGAACAGAGTACCGGATTGATGTAACCAACCCGGAACATATTTCAATAGGCGTAAAAGAGTTGTGGGTTGACGGCGAAAAAGTTAATGGCAACACTATTCCCTTACAGAAAAAATCACATTGCAATGTTAAAGTGATATTGGGTTAAAACTTCGGTTTTTAATAAAAAAAAGCTGTTCAGAAAAAAATTCCGGACAGCTTTTTTGTTATTCGGTAAAACCCGTTACCTCACAAACGAAGCGTTGTTCAGATAGTCGAAGCACTGTTTTACTCCCTCGAACTGGGTAATGTTTTCGCGAATATTTTCCAGTTCCACATAAAATTCATCCAACCCGATTTCGTAGGCTTTGTTGAAAATATTTTCAAAATTCATCATACCCGATTTGCCCAGAATCGAACGGTCTTTGATATGAAGAATCGGGAACCTCCCGGCATATTTTTCAAAATATTCCAGCGGATCGTATTGCCCCATAACCGTCCAGTACACATCCATTTCGAAGAAAACCAGTGATGGATCGGTACCATCGAGCAGCAAATCGTAAATTACATCGCCAACCGGCATCCACGGATTCCTTTGTTTGGCCTTGTCTTCTTCCTTAACGACGCGTTTAAACTCGCCGCTGTGATTGTGGTAGCCCCATTTAATGCCCGCTGCCTTGGCAATTTCGCCGGCTTTGTTGAACACCTCACAAACCATGGCGGCATCGTCGTGCGATTCGATGGTGGGCATTCCGGGCTGAACCAGTGATGTTACTCCCAGTTTGGCATGGTCTTCAGCAGTCGCTTTCCAGAAATCGGCAATTTCAGCTGCATTTTCTTTGGTGTATTTCCGAACCGGCGGGTTCACATGCGAACCGGTTACTTTCAATCCGGCATCTTCAGCCAATTTCTTAAACTCAGCAATTTCGTAGTTGTAAATTTTCCCTTCGCGGTATCCGGCTGCCTCGGCTGTGCTGTAACCAATTTCAGCCACTTTTTTCAAACCGTTTGGTACATCCTCAGTAAGCTCTCTTCCCAGGGAATACAACTGCAGACCGACACTTTTTTTCGGCGGAAATAACCTGCCCGCCGATTCGGAGGCCTGCGAACTTTTTAAAGAACCGCCAACCAATCCGCCAACAGTAAGCAGACCCAGCTTTTTCAGAAATTCTCTTTTTGTTTCCATTTCAATATTTTATTGGTTTAAACTACTTCAGCGAATAAGGCCTTCTGTATTCGTAATGATACAAACGGTGAGCGGCTGCTTCTTTGTCATCGCCAAAACTCAATGTGGCCGGATCCCAATTAACAGGTCGTTTCAGTTCGGTGGCAATGTTTCCGAGACAACAAAGGGTGTTGGTGCTGCAACCCACTTCAATGGGAGCAATGGGATTGCTGCGCGAACGAACAGCATCAATAAAATTCTGCATGTGAGGAGCACTGATTTCAAATTGAAGACCTTCGTTTTGTGCTCTTTCTTCACGTCTTTTTGCCCATTCCTTTGCCATGGCTTCCCTTTCTTCCGGAGTCAGATTACGTGGTCTTCTTCCAGCCAGATCTTCGGGAACCAACGATGCATCAGATGCTCCGAGGTATCCGCGGGCCACTTCAATCCAGCCATTGGTTCCAATAAACTTAATTCCCTGTGCACCAGGCATATCTTCCAGATAAGGTTGTTCTGTCATTACCACACCATTCAGGTATTTAAAAGTGAGGTATTCGGTTCCATTGTACCCTTTGGGAAGAATCTCTGCTGGTCCTGAACCGTCCATGCCAATTGCAGCCTGTGCAATGTCGAACATGTGTGCACCCCAGTCGGCAGTGAATCCGTTACCGGTTTCGCTGTACCAGCGCCATGCACCCCAAAGTTTTTCATCTTCTGCAGGGTCAAGCGAAATGGGCGGGCACAAATCAGGATGATAATGAATATTGGAATCATTCAAGGGTCCCATCCATAAATTGAAATTCAGGTTTCCCGGAACAGGTTCTTTTGGCAAATCCAATGGTTTTGGCGGATCACCAACTTTTGCATAAATTTTTTCGATATGACCGATTTTTCCTGCACGAACCAGTTCAATGGCTTTCTGAAACTCGCCACTGGAACGCTGCTGACTTCCGACCTGCACCACCGCTTTGTTGCTGCGGGCAACCTGTGTCATCACCAGACCTTCTTTAATGGTAAAGGCCAGAGGTTTTTGCACATACACATCTTTTCCGGCCTGAATGGCATGAATGGTTTGCAATGCGTGCCAGTGGTCGGGTGTAACAACTTCAACGGCATCAATATCTTTTCGTTCAAGCAATTCTTCATACTGTTCGTACATATCGCAGCGTTCTGCAACGCCCTGCTTTGCCTGCCACGCTTCTACCCGTTTTTTAAACCGAAGCTGTTTCATGGTGTCCACATCGCAAACGGCAGCAACCTGCACGCCCGGAACACTGCTGAAACTGGTAAAATCGGACAATGCCTGACGGCCAGCGCCAATAAAACCAAGCACTACGCGATCGCTGGGAGCAATTTTCATCCCGTTAATAGTCCAGCTGGGCAAAACGGTTAGTCCGGTTAAGCCAAGTGCCGATAAACCTAAAAATTTCCGGCGGTTCAACTGATTTTTTGTTGATCTTTCCATAAATAGAATATTATTGAATTTTTAATTGTTATAAATACAAAATCGCCTGAAAAGTACAAAAGATTCTATTTTTTCTGCCATCAAAACGAAATAATTTGTCCCAAAAAGATCTTTTGTGTTAGTTTGACACAATATTAGTGAAAATCTGAAAATAACTTTAATCTCAAACAAGGAATTTTATAATTGCCCGGGGAAAGTTACATTTGCAGGAATTGAAAATTAAGGGTTATGCAACTTTTTTATGTATCGAAAATCACAGGAGACAAGATTATACTGGATGAGACCGAATCGAAGCATGCCATTCGGGTTTTGAGGTTAAATGCCGGAGATATGGTGCAGGTTATTGATGGAAAAGGAGGTTTCTATACTGCTGAAATAACAAGTTCGCACCCCAAAAACTGCGAACTTACTGTTATGGAAAAGCAGGAACAATTCGGCAAACGGCCGTTTACACTTCATATAGGCATAGCTCCTACCAAAAATATCGATCGTTTTGAATGGTTTCTGGAAAAAGCCACCGAAATTGGCATTGATGAAATCACTCCGCTGCTTTGCGAACATAGCGAACGAAAAACCATCAAACCCGAACGCCTGGAAAAAATTCTGATTTCTGCCATGAAACAATCGGTAAAAGCTTATTTACCAAAACTTAACAACCTGGTTTCCCTTGAAGAGTTTTTGCAAAACACCAGTGAATCGAAAAAATTTATTGCCCACTGTTTTGATGGTAAAAAACCGCATTTAAAAAACGAAATCAGCAAACAGGAAGATATTACAATATTGATTGGCCCCGAAGGAGATTTTAGTTGGGCAGAAATTCAACTGGCCGGAAAAAACGGCTACCGCGAAGTTTCTCTCGGACCTGCAAGGTTAAGGACAGAAACGGCCGGAATTGTGGCCTGCCACATTGTTAATTTAGTTCATGAATAACATGAATCTTTTCTTATAATTTTTTCAATTCAGGCGGGAATTGTAATTTTCGAAAAAATTAGCGCAATGCAAAAACTGATATTCATTTTAATTTTACTTACAGGGGCAACAAGCATTCAGGCCCAGCCACTGCGCATTGCCCTGCTGAAATACAGCGGTGGCGGCGACTGGTATGCCGACCCCACTGCCCTGCCTAACCTGATTACCTATTGCAACCAGCATCTGAATACAACCATTCATGCTGAGCCGTCCACGGTTGAAGTTGGCAGCCCTGAAATTTTCAATTTCCCGTTCGTTCATATGACGGGGCACGGGAACATTGTTTTTTCTGAAAATGAAGCATTAAACCTGAGAAACTATCTGGAAGCCGGCGGTTTTTTACACGTTGATGACAACTTTGGAATGGATGAGTATTTCAGGCGCGAGATCAAAAAAGTATTTCCCAGTTTCGACCTGGTCGAACTTCCACCCTCCCATCCGATTTTTCATCAAAAGTACACGTTTAACGAAGGATTGCCGAAAATTCATGAACATGACAACAAACCACCACAGGCGTTTGGAGTTTTTATTGAAGACCGGATGGTGTGCCTTTTTACTTACGAATCAGACATCAGCGATGGTTGGGAAGATGAGGCCGTTCACAACAATCCGCCTGAACTTCGTGAAAAAGCTTTGAAAATGGGAGCCAATATTATCTCCTATGTATTCAATCAATAGTTTAAAATGTTAAACTAACATTAAACAACGACAGTACAAGATAATTAAACAAAATCACACAAAAGATTAATAGTCAGTATTTTAATAGAATACCCGAACTGTTAAAAAAAGAAAAAGTCGTAGTTTCAGAAAACAATTGACAACCAAAATCCTACTTTTACGTTATAGTAGATATTAATTTAATTAATTTAAACAGACAAAAATGAAAAAGTTAATTTTTGCATTGACACTGTTTCTTTCTACTGCTGTGGCAGTAAACGCGCACGATTACAATACCGGAATTGGTGTACGTGGCGGTTTGTCCAACGGGTTAACAGTTAAACATTTTATTGGCAATGACACTGCCATTGAAGGTATTTTGACTTCCCGCTGGCGTGGTTTCAATATCACAGGCCTTTACGAAATCCATGCACCGGCATTTAATGCACCACGGTTGCACTGGTATTACGGATTTGGTGGCCACATCGGTTTTTGGGACGGTTACGACAACCATCCGTGGTTTGATGACAACGATCAGTATACCGTTGTAGGGATTGATGGAATTTTAGGATTGGAATACAACATTGAACCCATTCCGTTTAACATCAGTCTTGACTGGAAACCGGGTATAAACCTGATTGGCTACAGAGGATTCTGGGCCGATGAAGTGGCTTTGTCCGTGCGTTTTATTTTTTAGTTGAAAGAAAAAGCAGGCTACAATAAAAAAAGCCCTTCCAGATTCTGGAAGGGCTTTTTATTTATCATTTGAATGCTTTACAATCTTTCTAGCTTAAGCGTTTCGGTAGGTTGATCGCAAACTGATGAAGGGCCAAAATACTGAATCGGGCCGGGGTAAAGGTAATCTGTTTCTACAGCCCATTTATCGCGCACAGAAACATAGTACTTAAATGGAGCACCATCAAGCTCTACCAAAGCTTTCTGAATTACCGGTTTCATGTGGCCGTGCCGTTTTTCCAGGTTCATCATCATGGTAATTGGAACACCTCCGGCAATCCATTTTTCAGCTGGAGAAGTTAAGTTTCGGACCGAAGCCATGTAGCCGGTTTTTCCTTCTGCAACAAGAACCGATGCAGTAAATCCGAGCGAGTAGCAATAATCAGCGTCGAAATTCGATGGTGCAGAACAACGTCCTTCGTAGCCAAAGAAATGGTTTTGGGCATTGAATTTTCCTTTGAATTTGTGCTCCGATTTCCAGAACCGCAATTTATCGGTAACCATGTCAATCAACAATTTTTCAGTTTCAATTTTTGAAACCTGAACGTTACCATGCGGATCGCGGTCTGCCAACAACTGAAACTGAATATTTTGTGGCAAAGAACCGAAAATTTTAGCCGATTCGGCAGACAATTTATCGTTTATGAACTGAAATTTATCGTCGTCTGATTGCAGCGAATTAAAATAGTCTGCATGATGAGCCATAATATCATTCAATTCTGCTATCAGCTTTTTCAATGAGGGAATAAATTCAATTAATCCTTCAGGAACAAGCACAACACCAAACTGATCGCCGTTACTGGCACGTTTGGCAATAATTTCTGAAATGTAAGTAACCACGTCATCCAGCGTCATTTGTTTCTGCTCAATCTCTTCAGATATAAGACAAATGTTTGGATGTGTTTGCAGCGCGCACTCGAGCCCGATATGTGAAGCAGAACGCCCCATTAACTTAATAAAATGCCAGTATTTTTTGGCTGAGTTGGCATCGCGCTGAATGTTTCCGATGAGTTCGCAATAGACTTTCGTTGCTGTATCGAATCCAAAAGATGTTTCAATCATTTCATTTTTCAGGTCACCATCAATTGTTTTCGGACATCCGATAACCTGCACACCTGCATTTTTTTTCGAATAATATTCAGCCAGAACACAGGCATTTGTGTTTGAATCATCTCCACCTATTATAATCAGTGCATTCAGGTTTAACTTTTGGGCAATTTCAAGTCCTTTGTCAAACTGCCATTCATCTTCCAGTTTTGTCCGGCCCGAACCAATTATGTCGAAACCTCCGGTATTCCGGTAATCGTCAATAATTTCTGCTGTAAGTTCCTTATATTCATGGTCAACCAACCCACCGGGGCCTCCCAAAAATCCGTACAGTTTACTTTCCGGATTAATTTTTTTAATGCCGTCAAAAATTCCTGAAATCACATTGTGGCCGCCCGGAGCCTGGCCTCCTGAAAGAATTACTCCAACATTTACAGGACCTTTTGAGTTTTCTTCATCTCCTTGTTCAAACGTAATTAAAGGCATACCGTAAGTATGTGGAAATAACTCAGCAATTTCATTCTGGTCGGCAACCGATTCGGTTTTAACGCCTTCAACCAGTTTTACTGCGCCTTTTAACGAACCTGGAAGCTTGGGCTGGTATTTGGCTCTTTCTTTCTGTAATGCACTGATGTTCATATTAGATAAAATTTTAAGTTTCGAAAACAATTGCATCAAAATTAACTGAATTTACGGGGTTTGAGTTATGAAGAAATTTTTCTTTAGCTAATTTAAAGAAAAATTAAAAGGATTTACGGTTTGAGGCGTTGTTTATCGGTACGCTTTTTCCATTTTTCGAGGGCAAGTTTTTGCAGGTCTTCTACTTTGTCTGATTCGTCAACAATTTCGAGCCCAAGCAAGGTTTCAAATAAATCTTCCATGGTTACCAGGCCAACCACGCTTCCAAAATCGTCGGTTACAACTGCCAGGTGTTCGCGGTTAAGAATCAGCGTATCCATCAGTTTGGCCACCGTGAAGCTATCTTCAACAAACAGAATGCTGCGTTTAATCTCTTTTGCCATCACTGAATGCTTGTCCTGTGCCAGATTTTCCAGAATGTTATCCTTTAAAATCAATCCGGTAATATTGTCCGGATGTTCATGGTACACCGGAATTCGCGAAAACACCATCGGGTTAAACTCTTCGTAAACCTCACTCAGTGTTTGTTCTTCGTCAATCATTGTTATAACCGAGCGTGGCGTCATTATATCGCGTACTTTCAGATTTTCGAGACGAAGCAAATTCTGTATGATTGACTTTTCTTCCCGGTCAATCGCTCCGCTTTTCAGACCGGCATCGGCCATGGCCGCAAAGTCGGCCCGACTCAGCACGCTACGTCCCTTTTCGGTTTTCAGCATCCGGGTTATTCCTTTGCTCATCCAAACAAACGGAGCCAACACAAACAACAAAACGCGGAGTGAACGCACTGTAAAAGGTGCAAATTGTTTCCATAGGTTGGCACCAATTGTTTTCGGAATTATCTCAGAGAGAATGAGTATGGCAAGCGTCATTCCTCCGGCAATCAGCGATTCAAACGTAATGTGAATAAACAAAAAATCGATGCGGGTTTCGCCAAACAACTTGCCTGCCTGAACCCCAACACCCAATGCACCAACAGTATGGGCCACAGTATTTAAGGTCAGAATTGCCGACAGCGGTTTGTCAATATCATCTTTCATTTTGTTCAAAACATGACCGAGAGATGGTTTGTCGTGCTGCATTCTGCTAATATACGACGGTGTTATGCTCAACAAAACTGCTTCCCATAACGAACAGAAAAACGAAACTAAAATGGACAAAAGAAAGAAGAAAATTAATGTTGCCATATTTGCAAATTATTCCCGAAAAAGTGCTTAAAATATTTTTTAAAGTTAATCTCTGCTACCCAATCTTTTTCCGGGCCAAAATTTATTCACGAAAATATATATTTCAACCGTCAATTGAAATGTATGTCATAAAAATTTAATGTTTGAACCATTATTTTTGCAAAAGAGTAACAAAATGGTTGCTTGCTTACGTTTATTGAATACCAAAAATATAAATAACCATGAAAAACTGCTTTTTACTGTTAATTTTTAGTATGGCTGTACACATTAGTTTTGCACAAAACACCGATCCTTATCAGTGGCTCGAAGAAGTTGAAAACCCAAAAGCACTCGAATGGGTGGAAAACTGGAATCATAAATCAACGGAAGTTCTGTTTTCGCAGCCCGGTTACGATGCATTGTACCAAAAGAACCTTGAAATCCTGAACTCTACCGACCGGATTGCCCAACCCTCCATACGCGGGGAGTTTGTTTACAATTTCTGGCAAGACCAGCAATACCAGCGCGGAATTTGGCGCCGGGCAAGCCTGACAAGCTATCTGGACGGAAATCCTGATTGGGAAATACTTCTGAATATCGATGAACTTTCGGAACAAGACGGAGTGAAATGGGTATTTAAAGGGGCAAGCGGGCTTTATCCCGATTTTAAAAAATTCCTGGTAAGCCTGTCGAAAGGCGGTGGCGACGCAATCATTATCAGGGAGTTTGATGTGGAATCAAAATCTTTTGTTGAAAATGGATTTTTTCTGCCTGAAGCCAAAGGCGGTGCAAGCTGGATTGATGAAAATACACTGATGGTTTCAACAGACTTTGGCGAAGGTGTAACCACTTCAGGATACCCCGTTCAGGTAAAAATATGGAAAAGAGGCACGAAGCTTAAAAATGCCCGCGAAGTTTACAAAGGCCTCGAAACCGACATGGGAATCTGGGGTTATGCGCAGCAGAAGCCCGAAAAGGTTTATCAGCTCATAACCCGCCGTACTTCATTTTATTCGGGAGAATATTTCTTTATTGAAAATGAAGAATCCATAAAACTTGAATTACCCGACGATATTGAACTGACCACCATTTTCAACGAACAAGTAATTTTTCAGTTGAAATCTGACTGGAACATCAACGGACAGAACTTTCGTCAGGGGGCTGTAATCAGTATTACGTACAACGATTTAATTGCCGGCAAAAGAAATTTTGAATTGCTGGTTCAGCCTGACGAACGTTCAAGCGTTTCAGAAATAGCAAATACAAAAGACAGGTTGCTCATCAATATGCTCGAAAATGTAAGAAGCAATCTTTACGCTTACCGTTTTGATAATAGCTGGAAAAAACAAAAAATTGATGCACCGGATTTTGGAACACTTTCACTGGGATCGACCGAAGAATTCAGCAACAAGTTCTTTTTCAACTTCCAGAATTTTTTGGAACCCGGTACCCTTTATTTTGGCGACGCAACAACAGGTGAAATAACAAAAATAAAATCGCTGCCATCCTGGTTTCCCACCGAAAATTATCAGGTTCAGCAATTTGAAGCCGTTTCAAATGATGGCACACTGATTCCCTATTTTGTGGTGCACAACAAATCGCTGAAATTTGATGGAACAAATCCTACCCTGCTCTATGCCTATGGTGGGTTTGAAGTGCCACAACTGCCGCGTTATTCTGCTGTTACCGGAGTTTCGTGGCTCGAACAAGGCGGTGTTTATGTGCTTGCCAACCTCAGGGGAGGTGGTGAATTCGGCCCCAAATGGCACCAGGCCGGGCTGAAAGAGAACCGGCAGCGGGTATTTGACGATTTTTATGCTGTTGCCGAAGACCTCATTGACAAGAAAATTACTTCGCCACAAAAACTGGGAATTTACGGAGGAAGCAATGGTGGCCTGCTTGTTGGCGTAGCACTTACCCAGAGACCGGAATTATACAACGCTGTGGTTTGTGCCGTGCCGCTACTCGATATGCAACGTTACAACAAATTGCTGGCAGGCGCCAGCTGGATGGCAGAATACGGAAATCCAGACATTCCCGAAGAATGGGAGTACATTCGGAAATATTCGCCATACCACAATCTGAAGGAAGGTGTGAATTACCCCGAAGTTTATTTTTACACATCCACCCGCGACGACCGTGTGCATCCGGGGCATGCGCGTAAAATGGTGGCTAAAATGAATGATATGGGATATAAAATTTATTATTTCGAAAACACGGAAGGTGGACATGCCGGGGCTTCTACCAACGAACAGCGGGCGCAAATGAATGCACAACTTTATTCTTATCTGCAGATGAAATTGATGAACTAAATTTCATATCAGTTTTTTTGAAGTAGTAATATCAGCAATTTGAACCAGATAAATTCAGCGTTTTATTATCAATACGAAACTTGTTTTAGCCTATGTTTGCTGTGTACAAACCCAAGGTACAAAACCAGATAGACGCTTTTAAAGGTTATTGAGTAATCCCGGCATGACGCGCCGGGATTATTTTTTTATCCGATTCTTCATTTTTCAGCTAATAAACTACAAAAAACGGGCAATATCAACCTCATTATTAAGTATATAACCATTTGATTTCAAAACTTTTAGCATTTCTCCGGCAAAATAGGGAGCCAGCATAACTCCCTTTGTTCCCAGTCCGTTAAAAACCGAAATGTTCCTGTATCTCGGATGAATACCCAATACCGGGCGACGGTCGGAAATGGCCGGGCGAATTCCCGCCCATTGCTGTTCTACCGAAAAATCAGCCGTTATCAATCTGTCCAGCCTTTCTACAATGGACTGCCTCCCCTTCTCTGTTGGAAGTTCAGTCAAATCCATCCACTCATAGGTTGAACCTGTTCTGAAACGATGATTTCCCACCGGCAAAACAAAAACCAGCTTGTTTAGTATGAAGTTTTCAGAAAGGTCTGGCGCGTAAATCTGCAAAACCTCGCCTTTTGTGGGAACAAGTTTTACAAATGAAAACAAGGGATTGTGCTGCATGTGGGCACCTTCGCAAAACACAATTTTTTCAGCAGAAACGCTTTTAACGTCAAATGTTTTGGCATCAGGTTTCAAATTTGCCGGATCGACATCCGACTGAATCACTAATCCCTTTTGGCGAAAATAGTCATCCGAAAGTTCCAGAAACAACTTCAGGTTTACAAATCCTGAGCCCTCAACAATGCCGTAGCCGGCAGCAGAATTCAACAATTTTACAGGACTTTCGTCTTCAATGGAGGAGATATATTTTTCAAACAGTACATCAGCTTTGCGCTCAATCCACAACTGTTTTTCCTGCTCTGACAGAGGTTTCAGTATGGGTTTTTCGAAAAAAAAGCGTTCGCCCAGCAGTCTTTCAAGTTTCCGGTATTTTTCCTTCATTACCGGCAGGAGTTCGTCGGCCAGCCAGCTTTGGGTCATTCTTTTGAATACCAACGGATTAAAGATTCCTGCAGCAACATCAGATGCACGCGACTTTTTTGGTGAAGAGACCAACCTGAAACTGATATTTCTTTCCAGCATTTCAAATGCCAGCATGGTTCCAGCCAACCCGTTGCCTACAACCAAAAACTCAACCCTGTTCATTTTCAACCGCAAGCAATTTCAACGCATCATCAGAATTTTCCACCGGAAGCTGACAGCTTCCTTCGCGGCAAACGTAAATCAGTGTTTTTCCCGGAACAAACCTTCCCTTAAACAGCGAATTGCTGCTCTTTTTCTCCGAAAAAGCCCAAACCACATTGGGATGAAAAGATTCCTGCATATCCAGAAATTTCTTTGGCGCCATCTCTCCGCTAACCACAACTTCAAAATGAGGTTCAGTAAGTTTTAACATCAAATTTCCCCAGTTGGCGAATGCCTGCGGATACTTCGAAAATTGCGGGGTGATGTGGTAAAGCATTTTTTTTGCGCGTGTCAGAAAATCAGGTTTCCCGGCAAACAAATAAAGTGCATACAGATTTCCGGCCATGACGGAATTTGCCGCCGGTATCACATTGTCTTCATTTTGAAAATGGTTGGTTAACACGGTATCATTATTCATTTCTGAAAAGAAGAACAAGCCTGAAGAATCATCATAAAAATGGTGGAACGAATAATCGAGAAGCTGCAATGCAGATTCCAGCCAGTGCCAGTCGCCCGTAATTTCAAAAATTGCTATAAAAGCCTGAATCACCAATGCGTAATCCTCGAGAAATCCATCAACACTTGTTCTTTCTTTTTTCCACAAGTGATACAACTTTCCGTTTTTTTGCATCATATGGCGTTGAATAAACCGGGCATTTTTTAGTGCCAGATTTCTGAAGTGTTCATCGCCAAAAGCTTTGTATGCATCTGCAAGCCCCTGTATTACAAGCGCATTCCACGAAGCCAGGGTTTTGTCGTCGAGGCCCGGACGGATTCGTTTACTGCGCGCTGCCAGTAACTGTTTTTTCCAGTGTGAAAGTTTTTGCTGAAAATCATCGGGATTGATTCCCTTTAATCTCGCAAACTCTACCGGCGAAATTTCCCGCAAGAGAATATAATTTCCTTTTTCCCATAATCCTTTGGAATTCACATTGAAATATTCTGCAAACAATTCAAAATCGTCTTTTAAAATTTTACTGAGTTCTTCAGTTTTCCACACATAAAATTTCCCCTCTTCACCTTCACTGTCAGCATCCAGAGATGAAAAAAATGCACCCTGGTCAGCCATTAGTTCCCGTTCGATAAACTGAACCGTTTCGTAAACTACTGTTTTAAACTCATTGTTTTTAAATAGCTGATAAGCCTTTGAATAAACACTGATCAGCTGACCATTATCGTACAACATTTTTTCGAAGTGAGGAACTTTCCAGTTTTCATCAACCGAATAGCGGGCAAATCCGCCTCCAATCTGGTCGTAAATTCCGCCACGCACCATCTTCTCAAGAGTAAGTTTCAC
The DNA here is from genome assembly GCA_964500105.1 of uncultured Mariniphaga sp. Classification (GTDB taxonomy): domain Bacteria; phylum Bacteroidota; class Bacteroidia; order Bacteroidales; family Prolixibacteraceae; genus Mariniphaga. The sequence goes on from CAZCPH010000002.1 coordinate 18,945, forward strand.
AAAATCAGAAACATGGTTATCTTGCTTTAAAAAAGCATAGTTTAACAAAAACTGAAGATTCACGGGCATGGGAAATTTCGGATATCCCTGCCTGCCCCCGTTTTCCGTGTCAAAATGCGTTTTCCAGTTTTCCACGCTACGGGAAACCAGTTGGCGGGTTGCCGGAAAAACATTCTCTGTTTCCACCGGAAGCGATGCACGGACAATCCCCTGCTGCAGATTTTCTGCATATTCAGTGGTTTTTTCGGGGTTTTGCTGCCAGAACTGCGCAACGGATAAAATGGTGTTCACCCATTTTTCTTTGGGGAAATAAGTACCGCCCCAAACAGGCCGGCCATCTGGCAAAGCGATAACATTCAGCGGCCAGCCACCCTGCAAACCCATTAAATGTACCGCTGTCATGTAGTACTGATCCACATCGGGCCGTTCTTCCCTGTCCACTTTTATACACACAAAATTTTCGTTCATAACCCGTGCAACAGACTCATCCTCAAAACTTTCATGCTCCATAACATGACACCAGTGGCAGGCAGCATAGCCTATACTTACCAAAAGCAACTTGCCTTCTTTGCCTGACTCTTTTATTAATTGTTCGCTCCACGGCTGCCAGTTTACCGGATTATGAGCGTGCTGTAACAGGTATGGTGAACTCGATTCAATGAGCGCATTGGTGTATTTTTCATTCATTTCTAACCAGTTATTTATTCTTTTACTCTTCAAACAAAACTGACCGGTATTAGTTCTTTAACATTTTTTGTTGATGAAACGAAATTGCCGAAGGTTGCATAAAAAAATTGCCTGTTTCTCTGAATTTCGTAACTTTCTGCCCTAAAATTCATTGAAGAATATGATACCGGAAAAAATTCGTTCACTTATTCTCCCCGCGATTTTGTTACTGTTTGTACTGTCAACTTCATGCAAACCCGAGACGGATGAAGAACCAAGAACCAGGGAAAAGGAATGGGAAGAGCTAAACGCCTGGATGCAAAATCTTGAAGCCGGAGGTGAAAATATTGATACAACAGATTTAATGGTATTCTACATTGTAAGAAAACCCGGAAATGGTGCATACCCGGTTGCTGGCGATACATGCGCTGTTTCGTATATGGGCTATGTTGCAAAAGGTTCGAAATTTGAAGATTCAAAAGATATTTACAAAGAAGGAATCTGGAAATTTATTTACAAACCACCGCACGATGTAAGAGGATTTATTGACGGAATTGGGTACATGAATGAAGGAGCCGAAGTGGAAATGTACATCCATTCCGATTTTGCTTACGGAGCAAAAGGTGCTGACGGAATTCCTCCGTTTACTACATTAATGTACAAGGTTACCATGCAGGAAATGAATCCCAAAAAGTAGATTTTTCATAAAAAAGCTTGTGCCCGGGTAAAACAAAGTGTATTCAGGCGACTTCTTATTTCTGACATTATTTCACAATGAATCATTCAGATCAGAAAAACTTGTTTTAAAACATTTCCTGTTTCAACCTATTATACAACATAAATTGCACAACCTAAAAAAATTGATTGTAACTTCGGGTATAAAATCGGATACAGCAATCAATAATTCTGAAAAATGGAAAAATTCTTTAAAAGTTTTATGAAAACTATCATCTGTTGTGACCTTGAAACCGGTGATTTTCCGGGTCCGGTTGTGACCATCTCGAGGCAGTCGGGTTGTTCTGCGCAGCGAATTGCCATAAAACTCTCCAAAATTCTCACCGGTTACAGCTACATGTCAGACACCAAAACAGATGCAGAATGGCGTTGGGTTGACAAAGACATTTTTGAGGAGGTGGTGAATGATATTATCGAAGAAGTGAGACATGGCGATTACGACGATACAGAGGAGGCGGTGAAAATGTTGCAGCAGGTTGCGAAAGCGTTTTCCAACGAAACCATTTACGATATTTCAGATGAACGGCTTATTGATACGTTTAAGGGAGTGGTTTGCAGACTGGCATGTAAAGGACGAACAATTATTGTTGGGCGCTCGGCCGGTGTGATTCTGAAAGACATTCCCAACAAGCTGAATGTGAGGCTGGAAGCACCTATGGAGTGGAGAATCAACCGCATTATGCAATTACGCGACTTTTCGCAGGCCGAAGCTGTACAATATGTGAAGGAGATGGATGAAAAACGCGACTCGTTTATAGAAAGAATAATCGGACGAAAAGCAATGAATGATGATTTCGACGTAATTTTTAACTATGCTTCCCTACAAGATGATGAAATTATTGATGCCATTGTGAATATTCTGAAAAACAAAAAAATTATTGCACACTACGAAGATTATTGAACAAAAATCTTAATTTTGAATCAGGATAGTAAAAAAAGAAAGTTAAATTCTCTCACCTTACAAAAACTGCTCATCATCGGGCAGTTTTTTTTTACAGCTTTTTAAACCATGCGTCGGCTTCCCGAAGCTCTGTAACATTTTCATTTTTAATTGCATAATCAAACCCAGGCTGTAGGCTGGCTGCACCAATTTCGCCCGATTTATTTACCGCGATGTAACCAATCTGATGTTCCTGATAACCGGGAATTTTTTTGCTTATTCGTGCAATGGCCTCATTGCATGCGTCCTGAGGTGACATTCCGTTGCGCATAAATTCCACAACCAGAAATGAGCCCAGCGTTTTCATAACCAGTTCTCCCGAACCTGTTGCAGCAGCAGCACCCACTTCTCCGTCAACAAACAAACCTGCGCCGATAATTGGTGAATCGCCTACCCTGCCATGCATTTTAAACGCCATTCCACTGGTGGTGCATGCCCCGCACAAACGCCCGTTCTTATCAATGGCCAGCATGCTGATGGTATCGTGGTTTTCTTCCAGCTGGTTTTCAATGTTTATTTTCGAACTGAACTCACGATCTTCTTTTTTCCATTTTTTCCAGGCCTTCCGCATCTCTCTGGTCAGCAGTTTTTCTTTTTTAAACCCATTTTCGAGAGCAAATTTCTGCGCACCTTTTCCGCTCAGCATCACATGCGGTGTTTTTTCCATCACCAGTCTTGCAACAGAAACGGGATGCTTTATGCATTGCAAATATGCCACACTACCGGCATTCCCTTTTTCATCCATAATACATGCATCCAGGGTCACTTTGCCTTTGGCATCGGGAATTCCGCCATAACCAACGGTAATCACCCCGGGATCCGCTTCGGTAATACGAACTCCGGCTTCTGCTGCATCCAGCGCGTATCCTCCTTCTGCCAGAATTTTCCAGGCTGCCTCGTTGGCTGCAAGCCCATGGCGCCAGGTGGAAATAACCACAGGGAATTTGTTTTGTGTAGAAAATACATTGGCTCCGGTGTATTTGGAAAGCCCCAGAGCGGCAATGCCCAATGAAGTTTTGGCAAGAAACGAACGACGAGAAGTTGTAGTCACAGCAATAAAGTTTACATTATTCGATTTCAAAGAAATAAAATAAAAACAAATTCCTTGTTAGTCGTGTGAAAAATCCAGCACTGTTTTTCGGTATTTGGAAAATGCAACGGCACGGGAGATAAACCCAAGATACTTGCCATTGTCAATCACTGCAAGATTGTACCGCCCCGATGTTTCAAATTTTTCCACAACAGTTTCCATACTGTCATCGGGAGAAATGAAAAACTCGGGCATGTACATCAGTTCTTTTACCAAAGTAGTGTCGTAACGATCGTGCTCAAAAATAAGCTTTCGCACGTCGGCAAGTTTTACCATACCATGTAAAATGCCGTCTTCGTCCACCACAGGATAGAGATTCCGGTGCGAAACCGAGATGGCATTCACCAAATCGCGCAATGTTGCATCGGGCCTGAGCAGTTCGAAATCGGTTTCAATCAAATTTCTCACATTCATCATGCGAAGAGCCACCTTGTCTTTGTGGTGCGTAAGGAGATCGCCCCTTTGTGCAAGGCGTTTCGTATAGATAGAATAAGGTTCGGCACGCATAATGGTAACGTAGGCAACCGTTGCAGTAATCATTAACGGCACAAAAAGATCATACCCCTGAGTCAGTTCAGCTGCAAGAAAAATTCCGGTTAACGGGGCATGCATTACAGCAGCCATCATACCTGCCATTCCAGCCAAAGCAAAATTATTGCCCGGCAGTTCAATACCTGATAATTTTGTGACAAGCAATGCAAAAAAGTACCCCGCAATACCTCCCATAAATAAAGTAGGAGCAAAAATTCCGCCCACGCCACCCGAGCCAGTGGTGGCAACCATGGCAATAACCTTAAAAATAAGGATGCCAAATAAAAACAGAAGAATTAAATAATCGTTGGATTTCCAACTGAAAAACAAAGAATTATTCAGCAAATCACTTCCTTTTCCGTTGAAAATAAGTGCAATTTCTCGGTAACCTTCACCCCAAAGCGGTGGAAAGATAAAGACCAGCAAACCCATAATCAGCCCCCCGATCATCAGCCGGGTTATCCAACCTCCAATTTGCTTAAATTTTGCCTCCAGAAAAAGCGTCATCCGGGTAAACCAGATTCCAACAACGCCGGTAAAAATTCCCAGTAAAATATAAAACCAGACATTTTCGAGCGCAAACGGCTCAATTTGCATGAACCGCAACAAAACGTCCTTGCCCATAAAAAAATGGGTTAGCATAGTAGCAGTAACCGACGAAATTAGAAGCGGAATAAGGTACGCCATAGTAAGATCGAGCATTAGAACCTCAAGGGTAAAAACAATTCCGGCAATGGGCGCATTAAAAATTCCGGCTATTGCGCCGGCCGCACCACAGCCAACCATCAGGGTTACGTATTTGAAATTCAGCCTGAACAAACGGGCCATGTTCGACCCGATTGATGCACCGGTTAGTACAATGGGTGCTTCTGCTCCTACCGAACCACCCAAACCTATGGTGAGTGAACTGGCCACCATAGACGACCAGGTGTTGTGTGGCCTTATACGGCTGTTTTGGCGGGAAATAGAGTATAAAATTTTGGAAACCCCATGGCCAATATCATCTTTAATCACAAAACGCACAAACAAGACCGTTAGCAAAATTCCAACCAGCGGATAAACCAGAAAAAGGTAACTGATGGAATCGACTTCAATCCAGTTGGTTAACCGGCCTGCTACAAAATGAATGAGATTTTTTAGCGTGAGTGCCGCCAGTCCGCTGAAAATTCCGACAATAAAACTGAGTAAATAGAGAAACTGACGTTCGGGAATACGGTCAATCCTCCACAAAACCAGCTGGCGCAACCACAATCGCGCGTATCTTTGCCATATGATTCGAGATTTTCTGAACATCCGGTTTTATTTTCCGCGTGTAAAATTAACAAAACAAAATGCTCTGGCGTTGATTACACCATAACTTTTCACATTTAAAACACATTGCTCCAATAAATTTCATAAAAGACAACAATATCCTAATGTGGTATTTAGTTTATTCTAGAACACAAAACTTTGCTTTTAACATTGTTTCGCACAAAATGCGGGATTAAATTGTTAAATTAGATACAAAAAACAGGATATGGACATAAAAATTACCGGAGCATCAGGATATTTGGGAAGAATAATTACTGCAGAACTTAAAGGCAAAGGCCACAATGTTTTACCCATTCAGCGGGAATTGCTTTACGGACCGGCTGAAAACCTGGCCGGTGAACTAAAAAATATTGATGTTTTGATTAATTTAGCCGGGGCACCTGTTTTACAACGGTGGACAAAAAAAAACAAAAAAGAGATTTACGACAGCCGTGTGCAAACAGTAGAAAATATTGCCAGAGCCTTTCAAATTATGTTTCCGAAAAACCGGCCGGCAAAAGTGATTTCTGCTTCTGCCATCGGAATTTATGCTAACGGAAAAACCCACAACGAAGAAAGTTACCTATTCGATAACGGATTTCTGGGCGAAGTGGTAACAGATTGGGAAAACGCCTGGCAAGGGCTTCCCGAAGGTGTTCAGCTCACTTTATTTCGCATTGCTGTGGTACTGGGAAAAGAATCGGCAACTATCCAAAAGTTGCTGACACCTTTCAAACTGGGAGTTGGCGGAAAAATTGGCAACGGCAAACAGCCTTTCCCGTTTGTGCACGAAGCCGATGCAGCTCAGGCTTTTCGATGGGCGGCAGAAAATAAAAACACCAGTGGTATTTATAACCTGGCAGCTCCTGAACAAATTACCAACGCCCGATTTACCCGTGCACTGGCAAAAAAAATAAACCGGCCGGCTTTTATTCCGGTCCCCCCATTTGCCCTGAAACTGGTTTATGGCAAAGCCGCCGAAATGCTTACAAAAAGTCCGGCTGTTTTGTCCGGTAAAATTCAGGAGAACGGTTTTGAATTCAGGTATCCTACCATCGAAGAAGCTATGGAAGAAATTTTTAGCTAAATTTTTTAGAAAAAACACCCATTATAGTCAACTTTAACAAGCGTTTCGGTGTTACTATTTATTAACCAAATTGAAAAAGCTGGCAAGTGGACTAAAATGGACTTAAACGCGATAAAAATATCACGTATTCTGAACAAAACTACAGCAAGCCCAAACAACGGGAGTTACTCTGTATGCTGGATTCAAAACGAAGTGAAAGGCATTGAAATCAACAAAAAGCTATATAAAGATGTGGCCAATGCAGTTTTTTTCTTTAATCCGGCGTTCGAGTGGAAAATTTTAAAAGAAGATTCTGCAACATCATCCGGTTATATTTTACAACTACCCAAAGACATATTAAACCATCCCACATTCAAAAACCTTCACATCACTGAAATTCGGTTACTGTACACCCGGGAGATTCCCAAAATAAACCTTTCGCCGGGCATTGAAATTCGTATTCAGGCCATTCTTGAAATGCTGGACGAACTGATTTGCACCAACCTGAAACACCGGGAAGAAGCTTTTCTTTCCCTGTTGTACACATTTTTTGTTTACTGCGACGGCAAATGCAACATTAAATCGGTTATTACCGACAACAACAATGCAAAATCAGCTCTCGTTTATAAATTCAAAAAATGTGTTGACCAATACATCACCAAATACCACGAAGTTGGTCAATTTGCGCAAATGCTCAATATTTCGGACAAATACCTGAATGACTGCGTAAAGGAAACTCTGGGAGTTAATGCCAAACACCTTATTGATGAACAGCTGGTTATGCGATCGCGGCACAACCTGAAATTCACCGATAAATCCATTAAAGAAATCAGTTTCGACCTGGGTTTCTCATCACCCGATTATTTCAGTTTCTTTTTCAAAAAGCAGACAGGAATTTCGCCGTCGCAACTTCGAAAAAACTAATAGTTTCGAAATTCTAAGGAAATCCCGTGATTTTCACAGCTTCGTAAGGTGTGTACAGGTTTATATTTGTCGGTATAAAATCTGAAAAAATCTGACACATGAAAAAAATTATGAAGGTTTTGTTTTTTGCACTTGCAGCCATTGCAATAATTATTGTCGCTGCGCTTGCTTATATTTCTTTTGCCCTGCCAAAGGCCGGAAAAGCCCCCGATCTGGAAGTAACCATTACTCCCCAAAAAGTTGAACGCGGCAAATATCTGGCTTACCATGTCATGATGTGTGCCGATTGTCACTCCATGCGCGACTTCTCGCAATTTTCGGGCCCACCCCACCCCGGAACAGAGTTTGCCGGAGGCGATGTGTTTGATCACGCCATGGGATTTCCGGGCAAGTTTATCTCTTCAAACATTACACCCGCCGGAATTGGTGAATGGACCGACGGTGAACTTTTTCACCTCATTACCACCGGAGTGAAGCGCGATGGAAACCCGATTTTTCCGGTAATGCCCTACCATAAATTCGGGCAGATGGATCCGGAAGACATTGAAGCTGTTATTGCCTACCTTCGCACCCTTGAACCTGTTGAGACCAGTCATCCGAAATCAAAACCCGATTTTCCGGTAAATTTCATTATGCGTACCATGCCGAAAAAAGCTCAGTTAACAGCCAAACCAGCAAAAACAGACAAGGTAGCTTACGGCAAATACATGGCCAACGCCGCCGCCTGTTTCGACTGCCATACCAACTTCGCCAAAGGGAAATATGTTGGTCCCGAAGGCGGCGGTGGCAGGGAGTTTCAATTCCCCGACGGCAGTATAGTCAGAGCGCCAAACCTAACGCCACACCAAACCGGAATTAAACATTTTACAGAAGAAAGTTTTGTACAACGTTTTAAAATGTATGCCGATTCAGGGTTTGTGCTACCTAAGGTAAAACCCGGAGAGTTTCAAACACTTATGCCCTGGTATATGTACAGCGAAATGACTGAAGAAGACCTAAAGGCTATTTATGCATACCTGCAAACCCTTGAACCTTATGACAATATGGTAGTGCGCTACACGCCTGCCAGCAATTGAGAAAAACATTATTCAATTTTATAACCATTTTTAAAACAAAAACAACAATGAGAAAAATGAAGTTACCCAAAACAAGTTTGGCAATTTTCCTGATTTTTACCGTTACGCTTTTTTCCTGCGATAAGGAAGAACAAATTGAAATCGACGAAGTAGCAGAAATGATCAAGGAAGTTAAGGAAATAACCAAAGCCTACAAATCGCACGATGCAGCGCTTGAAGCAGGCTGGGACACCGACCTTTCCGGTTGTGTGGCGCACCCCACCGAAGGTGGAATGGGACATCACTTTGGCCGGCTGGAATTCCTCGACGGACGGATAAACCACCTCGAACCTCAGGTTTTGCTTTTTGGTGCCGATGAAAACGGCAATATGGAATTCTACGGAGTGGAATATATTGTGCCTTTTGCCATTCATCCTGCTGATGCCGAACCGCCTGTTTTATTCGGCCAGGAATACCACCCCAACCACGAACAGGAATTCTGGGCACTGCATGTCTGGACCGAAAAGGAAAATCCCAAAGGTATGTTTTACGACTGGAACCCAAATGTGAGCTGCAACTAAATTCAAAAATCCGAAATAATATTTCTTTCATTTTCAGGCAGTTGGTAGATTTTCTCTTCTGCCTTTTTCAACTTTTTAATTTCAGATTCCGGCAAAAAAAATCAGAAAACAGTTGCTCCTGTTTAATTCCTGTTTTCCAGAAGGTAAATGTTTACACGGGTACCTGCCGGTTGCTGATTTTCGTTTTTGAGGTCTATGGTTTCAACTTTCATTTCGCTGTCGGTCATTTTATTGAAAAGTGAAATTCTGTCGGCAGTAATCTGTGTTCCCATTTCTTTATGTGAAGGATCAGGTAGTTTCCTATTCTGACTTCGTCCAACACCGTTGTCTTCAACAGAAATAACCAGATGACTGTTTTCCCTGCCAAGCCCGATGCTTAGTTTTTTGTCGGTCCGCTGACTGGGCACCAATCCGTGCCAAATGGCATTTTCAACGTATGGCTGAAGAATCAGTGGCGGAATAAGAATGGATTTCAGGTTTGACTCCTCAAATCCGTTTAAATGAATGCCGAAGTCCAGGTGCTGATCGAACCGGTTTGCTTCCAGCAAGACATATTTTTTAATCATTTCAAGCTCATCGTATAAAGAAATGGATTGCTGTTTTCCCGTTTGCAGTATTTCGCGCATTAACCTGCTCAATGTGGTCAGGTAGTTTATGGCTTCACGGTCTTCCTTCTTTTGAATAAAATACTTCACCGAATTTAAACAGTTAAACAGAAAATGAGGATTCATCTGCATTCGCGAAGCCAGAATTTCGGCCTGCCACAAATTTCGCTGGTATTCCTGTTCCATCCGTTCACGCATCTGCTCTTCTTCGCGTAAACGAATATTTTTTTTCAGGTTCAGGTTTCTTAAACCCAGGATAATTACCAACGCAAAACTCAAAAAAATGAGCGACACAAAAGCATAAACAATCCAGGCTCTTTTAAATCGTTCACGCTGAGCAATCAATTCGGCATCCTTTATTTCCTGATTTGCCCGCAACAGCTTAATTTCGTTTTCTTTTTGTTCAAAATCGTACCGCATTTTCAGTCCTTCAATTACCGATTCCTGCTCAATCAGGTCAATACTGTCCTTGAAAGCTTCTGCCATTTTATTGAAAGCCAGTGCATCTTTAAAATTCCCCCTTCTTTCGAGCACTGCCGAAATTCGTGCAGCAGAACTGGCCAGGAGTGATTTATTATTCATCTGCCTTGCCATTGCATTGGCTTTTTCATACTGCTGAAGCGCTTTGCCTGTATTGTTTTCTATTTCTGAAATGGCTCCGAGAT
>CAZCPH010000003.1:0-28148 GCA_964500105.1 uncultured Mariniphaga sp.
GCTGATATGTCCGGACAAAATAACCACAGCATCCCAAATGTTCCCAATACTTCTATATACAGAACCAAGTAAGGAAACAACCCTTTTCACAAACGGATCGTTAGCAAAATTGCGAAACGCGGCGGACATCTTGTCAAACAGTTCTTCTGTGCGCGTTTCAACCAGCCCAGCAAGAAAATCATATTGCGGAAGGTGTTTCACCAGTTGTTTCAACACGGTAATTCCGCCATATCCTGAATCGAAAACGCCAATTGGTGAATGCATCATAAAAAAAGCGGGTTAATTCTATCGTTCAACAACCATGTTGTATGCCACATCGTAAAAACGGCCCAGGTTCGACCAGTCGAAATGCAATGACGCTTCCTCGCTGCGATACCTGAGAGCAATTCTTTCGCGGCGGTTCATTTGCACAAAACGCAGCATGATGTTGGCAAGTTCATCGGCAGACTGACTGAATTCCTTACTTTTTCTGTCAATTATGTACATTCCCAGCTTTTCATTGTCCCTGATGTTTCTGGTCACATAATCGCCAAAACCAGCCAGATTGCTTGTAATAGACGGCAAACCACTGGCAAGGCATTCCAGTGGGGTGTATCCCCAGGGTTCGTACATACTGGGGAAAATTCCCAAATGGCATCCGCGCACAAACTGGTTGTAATCCATTTTAAACAACGGATTTGAGGTGGAAATAAAATCGGGATGATAAACTACTTTCACTTTATCGTGCCGGTTATTTACCAGATTGGCAGTTCGCAGAAAATTCAGAACTTCATCTTTGGCATCGTCAATTAAAGTATGTGTAACGATTTTGGGCAACTTGTTTGTTTTCCAGCTTTGCACATTTCTTCTGAGTTTCAGCCTGAGGTAATCGTCAACCATTTCACTCAGGTTCGGAAAAACATATTGTCCGTTATCTGAAGTAATTTTTGTGTAAAGCCTTTTACCAACCTGTTCTTTTATCTCTTCACAAACCTTGTGAATATCTTCAATCAGGGCTTTTGAATGCAATACATCAGGATTGAAGGTGTAGTAAGGTCTTTTTGTGATGAAAAAAGCCACTACGGTCATATTCGAATTTGTCTGCTGCATACGGTAGTTCAGTCGAGCCAGTGCTTCAAGTGTCAGGTCGTAGCCTTTATTGTGGTACTCGTACCGCCCTGAAGTGAAAAAATACAGGGTATTATCCAGGTCGAAAGAATAACTTTGAAAAAAATGCCCCATCACAAAGTCATGAATCTGTTCTTTGTAGGCCACATGCTGGTTCTGAACCTGATGCAACGCTTCAAACCGCTGAATATTAAGCCCGTTTGGAAGAATCAAATCGGGAGTTCGACCCAGCAAGTGGGTACACTCTCGACCGGTTAATTCGCTCACTGTTGTAAACACATGGGCTCCGTGTGCCGAAGCACGCTCAATTTCAACAATTGGCCGCACATTAAATTTGTTGGCTTCCTGCTCCCAGTTGTAAAAAGGCAAATGGTCGTAAAACCGGTTATCGTTCATGGCCAGATACCGGCCAAGCAATGTAGCGTGTGTTGTAAATACAATTTTTATGTTCAAATTTTCTTTGCGCAGACCCGGAATTGGCAGGCCGGCCATCCATTCGTGAAAATGTGCGATAACCCGTCCGGAACAAAAGCCCGAAGAACATAAATAGCGGAAGAATTCTTTCACCTGAAATCCAAATGCAGCGACTTTGTCCAGCAGCTCATCGTGGCCGGGCAGTGCAATGTGGTAATCCTGCCACACAAAATGTTTGATTTCGCCCAATTTGTCGAAAACAGAATACGGATTAAAAAGCACCACATTGGGACGGCCGGATACAATCCATTGTCCGTAATAAACATCAAAACCCCGCTCCTGCATTTTCAGCACAGCTTTACCCACAGGCGTTGAATAATCGGTTGCCGGATCGAAATGAGCCGCAGCCTGATCTGCAAAATAGGGACCAACCAAAAAATAGTTTTCGGCACCCCATTTTTCAATTACCGATGGCACTTTCGACCGGATAACAGTGTAAATTCCACCTACCTGGTTGCATACTTCCCAGGCAATTTCAAACAACATAGAATCGGAAGGAATCTTAACATCTTCCTGAACTTCCTCTGGTATTATTGTATTCATAAAAATTTCAATTTGGGTAATAATTCGTTCCAATAAATATAGAGGGATTTCCAATTCTTTCCAACAAAACAGGTTTAAAAGCATAAAAAAAGCCACTTGTCGACTGACAAATGGCTTTTTAACTGGTACAAAACAGTTATTTCCTACTGAATACCAAGTTTTTGTTTCACCATGGGAAGTATATCAATACTTTGGTTCGATTTGTACAAAACCACTCTTGATCCCATGTCGAAAACATAGAGCAAGCCTTGTTCTTTGGCAACTTCTTCAATTGCAGCTTCTGCTTTGTCAAAAACCGGTGATAGCACTTCAGCCTGTTTCTGCTGCAATTGTTGCTGCGCGGTCATCTGGTAATTCTGAATCCGTTGCTGAAGTTCCTGCAATTCTGTAATTTTTGCATTTCTGCGAACTTCAGAAGCATCTTCTCCTAATTGTTCCAGTTCAGTCAATTTCTGCTGGTAATTTTGTTGCATTTCAGCAAGCACATCTTCCAGGTCTGCCTGAAAATTATTGAATTCGGTTTCAGCGGCTGCCCTTTCAGGCATCACCTGAACCAAAGCCTGTAAATCTATATGTCCGAATTTCTGGTTTTGTGCAGCAGCCGACATGGTTGATGCTGCGAACAAAATCATCACAAATAATTTCATTAAATTTCTCATAATCAACGTAGTATTAAAATTTTTGGTCACAAATATAATTATTAATTATTTATATCCGAGTTTTTGAAGAACCTGATCGCTTAAATCGTACCGCGGGTTGGTAAAAAACAGCGTGGTTCCGTCGGCTTTATCAAATATGACAGCATAACTTCCTTCGTTTGAAAGTTCCTGAACCGCCGAAAAAATTTCATCCTGAACCGGTTTGATTAACGCCTGGCGTTTTTGAAACAAATCCCCTTCAGGTCCGAAATATTTTCTCTGAAGTTGTTTGTAATCTTTTTCTTTCGAAATAATTACATCTTCACGTTTCCGTTTCATATCCTCCGAAAGCAAAACACTTTCGGCCTGAAAATCCTGGTACATCTGTTCAATCTCTGAATGCATAGCCTCCAGCTCTTTCTGGTATTGCCCCGAAAGCTGGTTTAATTGCTCCTGTGCTGCCCGAAAAGCCGGGATGTTTTCAAGAATATACCCCGAATCAATAAATCCAAACTTTTGTGCAAAAGTGATTCCGCTGAAAAGTATCAGGATTGTTAGTGTTGTTATTAATTTCTTCATGGCTGAATTTTTTTTGTTAAACCTATTGGATGTATTATCATATATTATGCCAAACCTATAACTATCAGAACTGCTGCCCGATAACAAAATGGAACTGGCTCTTGTTTGCGTCGGGAGCCCAGGGAATTTCGTCAAAACCATATCCCCAGTCAATACCCATTAAACCAAACATGGGCAGAAAAATACGTACGCCAACCCCGGCCGAACGGTAAAGTTTAAACGGATTGTATTCCTGAAAACTCATGTCGGCATTACCGGCTTCCAAAAAGGTGAGTGCATAAATGGTTGCGCTGGGTTTCAGCGTAACCGGATACCGCAGTTCCATTGTAAATTTGTTGTACATTTTCGAACCTTTCCGTTCAGGACTCAGGCTAAAATCTTTGTATCCGCGCAATGCAACGTAGTCTGTTCCGTAGAGATTATACCCCGACATTCCCGATCCACCAACAATAAATCCTTCGAACGGAGATTGACGGTTGGGATCGTAATAGCCCAAAAATCCCATTTCAACTGCTGTGCGCAATACCAGGTTCGTATTTCTCGACAGCGGATTAAATACCTGTCCCTTGAAAAGCCATCTGTGGTATTCTATCCATTTATACTTCTCTTCGTTGGTTACGTCCGGCGCACTGTAATCTTTCCCGGTAATCCACGAATAAGGTGGCGTAGCTTTTAACGACAAAGAAAACTGAGAACCTCTGCGGGAATAAAGCGGATTATCCACTGAATTTCGTCCGAATACGGTTTGCAAATTTAAGTTGTTGAAAATCTCATTCGGATCGCCGCTATCGCCTACAGACAGGAAGGAGCCTCCCATATTCTGCAGCCTGTAACGTTCGAATGACAATTCGTGATAAACGGTAAAATAATCGTCGGGAAATGACAGCCTGTAGCCATATCCTACACCAAGCGCTGTGGTTTCCCAAATCTGATCATTTTCAGAGTTCTGATCTTCCGAACCATAATTGTAGGAATACTGCGGATAGCCTCCGTAGTACCCACCATAACCATAAGGATCGTAACCATAACCACCGTAACCGCCCATACCGCCCATACCACCGTAAGGATAACCACCATAACCACCGTAAGGGTAACCGCCGTAACCACCACCGTAATAAGGATTATAGCCTCCGTAACCGCCATATGAGTTGTAATTGTTGTAGTATTTGTTGGCGCTGTAATTTATTCTTGAATGCGACAAAGAAAGCGAAAAAGAATTGGGTTTTTTCCCGCCAAGCCAGGGTTCTATAAACGACAAGCTTACAGTACGGTAGTATCTTCCACTGGTTTGGTAACGAAGGCTGAGTGTTTGCCCGTCGCCGGTTGGAAGTGGCCTCCAGGCTTCTTTGTTCAGGATATTCCGAACGGAAAAGTTGGCAAACTTCAGGCCCACCGAACCTACAAACATGCCTGCTCCCCAACCACCTGAAAGTTCTATCTGGTCGTTGGCTTTCTCCTGCAACTGGTATTCCAGATCCACGGTTCCGTCTTCAGGTTTTGGCCTGACATCAGGGTTAATGGCCTCGGGATCGAAATGGCCCAGCTGAGCCAATTCCCTCACCGAACGGATTATAGCTTCCTTGCTGAATAAATCACCCGGATAGGTTCTGATTTCACGACGGGCAACATGTTCATGCGTTTTAGTATTCCCCGAAATGAGCACTTTATCGATGGTTGCCTGTTTTCCCTCACGAATACGCATTTCGTAATCGATTGTGTCATTTTGTATATTCACTTCAATGGGCTGCAAATCGAAAAACAAATATCCTTCGTTAAGATAGAGGTTATTGAGCCCTTCGTCGTTATCGAACAATCGTTTTTCGAGTATCGACTGGTTAAACACATCACCTTTCTGAATTCCGAGGTAATTGTTCAGATATTCCGCCGGATAAACTGTATTTCCAACCCACCGGATATCACCAAAATAGTACTTATCTCCCTCATCTACCCACAAATCAATGTTAACCCGGGGTTTATTTTTCTTGCCAACTTCTACCTGGTAAACGGTATCGTTTTCAATAATGGCATCGCGATAACCTTTTTCATTGTACTTATTAACCAGATTCACCTTGTCTTTATCGTACTCTTCTTTCAGGTATTTTTTTGTACGGAAAAAGTTTCTGAGTTTCCGGGAGTTTGTCTTTTTCATCGCCCGCTCAAGTACCACATCAGTTATAGCTTCATTTCCGTGAATAAAAATCTCATTCACTTTCACCTTCTCCTTTTTATCCACATAAATATCGAGTATAACACTGTTATTTTGGGTTGTGTCATCGCGCTGAACAATATTGACTTCGGTATTCAAAAAGCCTTTGGCAAGAAAAATATTCTTAATGGTTCGTTCTGCATTGTTCACCTGATTATCGGTAATCTGACTTCCTTTAAGCAAAAGCACTTTTTCGGTAATATCATCCTGCTCCGACTTGCTCACACCGTTAAAATTCACATCAGACAGGCGAGGTCGTTCCTGAAGATAAATATCAAGCCAGATGTCGTCTCCGTCTATTTTACTCGCAGTAATTTTTACGTCGGAAAACAAACCTTGCTGCCACAGTTTTTTTATGGCATTTGTAATAGCTTCACCCGGAACTTCAATAATCTGACCCACAGTTAATCCTGAAAGCTGAATCAGCACTGTTTGATCGAGATACTTTATACCGGAAATCTGAATATCGGCAATGGTGTATTTACGCGGACTTGCATAATAAATTGAAAAGTTGGTGTCATCGGTTATCTGGCCAATGGCCGCCGGAATAAACACAACTGTAATAAATAGCAGGGATATGAGTAGCTTTCGCATTCTGGTCATAATAAATTAACTAAATAACTGTTCACTGATTTTACCAAATCTTCTTTCTCTGTTTTGAAAATCGTAAACTGCTTCAAACAAATCTTCTTTTCTAAAATCGGGCCACAATTTCCCGGTGAAATACAATTCTGAATAGGCAATCTGCCAGAGCAGGAAATTGCTGATTCTGTATTCACCGCTGGTTCTGATTAAGAGTTCCGGATCGGGAATATGAGCAGTTGTAAGGTAACTTTCGAACAGTTTGTCATCAATATCTTTTGATTGGATTTTTCCATTTTTTACATCGTCAGCAATTTTTTTCACGGCTTCGGTTATCTCCCATTTCGAGCTGTAACTGAGTGCCAGAATCAGGTTTAACCCTGTGTTCTTTTCCAGTAATCTGATGCAGTCGTTTAATTTAACTGCGACATCGGGCGGCAGTTTCTCTATATCACCAATAGCGCCGAGCCTTACATTGTTTTTCATTAATTCGCCGGTTTCACTTTCAATAGCCTGAACCAGAAGTCCCATCAGGGCATCCACTTCATTTTTTGGCCGTTCCCAGTTTTCGGTTGAAAAAGCATATAAAGTCAGGTATTCAATTCCTATTTCGCCGGCACCTTCAACAGTCGACCGCACAGACTCAACGCCATGTTCGTGTCCGAAAATACGTTCACTTCCATGCTTTGCAGCCCACCTGCCGTTTCCATCCATTATAATGGCTACGTGTCGTGGAATTTTGTTGATATTTAGTTTTTCCTTAACCGATTTCATCACCAGTGTTTCCTGTCGTAAGCCGGGCAGGCCTTCCTGTCCAAATCTATTTTATATGTGACATTTACTCCCAAATAGCCCGGCCAGTCGTTGTTGTGCAAAAAGTCTGTATATTTAATTGTTTCAGCATTTCCATTATTATCAACTGTTTCGAATGACAACGGGTCATCCAAATCATCAAATTTATCATTAATCAACTTTCGAATTTGGTACTCAATCCCAAATCCCAGTCTTGAGCCGATTGCGAATTTCACACCAAAACCAAATAAAAGAGCAGAAGATATTATTGATTCCCTATTTTTTTCAGACATATATTCTCTGTTATTCTTTGGATTTAGCAAAATTGGGTAATAGTCTCCATTAACATCATCCAAACTATAAGAAATTATATACGGAAAATACATTACTCCCACGCCACCCATAATATAGGGTGTAAAAAGTGTTTTCTTCTCTCCCAGTATATATTTCAGGTAATTTATTTCCGCCATTACCGATATATCCTGTGCATTTTTATCAAACGCCCATTCCTGGTCTTCCAGCATTCCTTCTGCAGAAAACTTACCGGTTAAAAACTGTGTTCTCAGTGCAATCCGGCTATTGAAATTGTACCTGAAAAAAGCTCCAAAATTTAAATTGAACGTTTGCATCAGAGGCGTCTCCTTCATATCTCCCATATAGGTTGAAGAACCTCCCCAAATGCCTATGTCTGCTGATTTTTGGGCAAAACCTGAAACAGTTAAAATAATTGCTGTAAGCACCAATAAACTTTTTCTCATTTGGTATCCTAACTCGTTTATTCAACAATAGCTTCAGGCACATTAACCATTCGTTTTTTTGTAAAAATCTGACTGAGAGTACTTTACAATATTTTTCCAACTGCTCCTGTTTTCAACTCCAAATGTATTAAACATCATATTTTTTCTCCGCAATCATCTGATTATCAACGAACTTTTCTTGCTTGCCCCTTATTTATTCAGCTTTCAAGAGGTACAAAAGTAATATAATTCTAAATATAACATACCCGAACGCTATTATAAAACCCAAAGAAAGATTAAAAATTGTTAAGCCTTGCAGAATATTTAATTGCGTTTGTCAACTCCCCACATCAGTTTGTTTCTCAGCGTATTAAAAAAGAACTGATCGGGCAGTTGAAGTGTTTTTAATGTGACTTTTGCTTTTCTTATTTTAAGCCTGGATGTAAACTCAACGGCAACGGCGCGGTAATCGAGCGATGCCAGAAAATGAGTTCCTCTTCCGTCAACTTTAAGTTCTATCTCGTAGGTGTCGGGCACAACCACCGGCCTGATGGTAAGATTATGGGGCGCGAGCGGGGTGATGACAAAATTTTCAGAATCGGGCGTTAAAATAGGGCCACCAACACTCAGCGAATAGGCCGTTGAACCGGTTGGTGTTGCAACAATCAATCCGTCAGCCCAGTAATTGTTGAGCAATTGTTTGTCACACCGGGCCGAAATATTGATCATTGACGACGTATCAGTCTTAAATACAGCCAGTTCGTTTAAGGCAAAGTTGAAATCGGTTGTTTCATTTCCGCAAAATTCAATTTCCAGCAATGAACGTTCAATAATTGAATAACGGTTATTGAAAATATCATTCAGTGCATCATTGATGTGATCTTCTGAAATATCGGCCAGAAAACCAAGCCGGCCGCTGTTTACACCCACCACAGGAATATCAAAATTTCTGATATTTACCACTGAGTGCAAGAATGTGCCATCGCCACCAACGCTGAAGATGAAGTTATTCGATTTGTCGAAATCTTCAGGAGAACTGAAAAAAGAAGAATAGTAGGGCTCGACTTTCAGACTTTCGGTTAAAAATTCATGAAATGGCTCAAAAAGCTGAACATTTATTTTTTTCGATCTCAGGTAATTAAAAAACTCCTCTAAAACAGGAATAAAACTCTCAGAAACTGAGGTTCCGAAAACGGCAACTTTCACAATAAAATAATTTAAATGTTCATAAATTTCATGAATTGGTCGTACCTGTCCTGGTACAAATCGTTTAACATGGAATGGTCGAGATAAACGCCTTTAACGTTGTAGTCGTACCGAACAAATGACTGAATTACAGGCGAAAGATCCTCCTTATCCAGTTTCAAAATCAACTCCAGTGTATGAGTCCCGGGTAAACGATTCATAAAAAAACTGAGTATTT
The DNA here is from genome assembly GCA_964500105.1 of uncultured Mariniphaga sp. Classification (GTDB taxonomy): domain Bacteria; phylum Bacteroidota; class Bacteroidia; order Bacteroidales; family Prolixibacteraceae; genus Mariniphaga. The sequence continues at coordinate 9,082 of CAZCPH010000003.1, forward strand.
TTGTATCATTACTTTCAACGATCTGACTGATTTGAGCCAGTGAATAATCGATTTCATTCACTTCGAGCACCACAACACCTCCTATTTCCTGCAGCGAAAAATACCGTGCAAAACGCCGGGCAAGGTCATACAAGGTAATTGCCCCAATGTATTCATGACTGGCATTCAAAACAGCAATTACACTCAGTTTCAATTTATACATTAACATCGCCACTTCAAAAATATGCTGATCTTCGTGTACATGGCTGGTATTGAATTTTGACAACTCTTTGCCAATGGGTTCTTCCACCAGATTCAAATCGTAAATGAGTTTGTCTGATACTACTCCCAGGTACCGGTTATCGTCAACAACCGGCAGGTGCGAAACCCTGAAAATATCCATAGAGGTTAACACTTTCTGTCCTTTCTCGCTGCTGTTAACCGCAAGAATTACATCTGATATTAAATTGTATGCCAGCAATTGTCTATTTTTGTTTTATCGTTTCAAACTATAAGTTGTACCTTCGCCATTAAAAATTACGCAATGACGAGACTAAGTGTAAATATAAACAAAATAGCAACACTGCGAAATTCACGGGGAGGAAATATCCCCAGTGTAAAAGATGCGGCTGTAAACTGCCAAAAATTTGGTGCACAAGGCATTACCGTACACCCCCGGCCCGACGAACGACACATAACCCGCAAAGATGTTTATGAAATTAAACCTTTAATTACCACCGAATTTAATATTGAAGGGTATCCGAGTGAGGACTTTTTGACTATGGTAACAGAAGTGCAGGCCGACCAGGTAACACTTGTACCTGACAAACACAACCAGCTTACCAGCGACCACGGATGGGATACCTGGCGAAACCTGACCTTTTTAAAGGAAATCATTTCCCGTCTTCAGGAGCATGGCATAAGAACTTCGATTTTTGTTGATCCTGACACCGAGGCCATTGAAGGAGCTGCTGAAACCGGTACCGACCGAATTGAGCTGTACACAGAACCCTATGCGCGACTGTATCCGCTTGGCCGCGATAAAGCCATTGAACCATTTGTTGAGGCAGCAAACTTTGCAGATAAAATCGGCCTTGAGGTGAATGCCGGACATGATTTAAGTCTGGAAAACCTGAACTACTTTTATAAAAATATTCCCGTGCTGAAGGAGGTTTCCATCGGTCATGCACTCATATCTGATGCACTTTATCTTGGTTTGGAAGCTACTATTCAGAAATACCTCGATTGCTTAAAATAATATGGAATTGTATTACCGAAAAGAAGGAAAAGGCCCGATTGTAGTAATCATTCACGGCCTGTATGGTTCGTCGGACAACTGGATGAATATGGGAAAACGTTTGGCCGAAAACCACACCGTTTACATGATTGACCAGCGAAACCACGGGCGTTCGCCATTTGCCGACGAACATACTTTTGATGCTATGCGCGACGATCTGGCAGAGTTTTTCAAACAAAACCAAATTGAAAAAGCAACCATTCTGGGACACAGTATGGGTGGAAAAACAGCCATGTGGTTCGCGGCCGATTATCCCGAAAAGGTGGAAAAACTGGTCATTGCAGATATCGCCCCAAAAGATTATCTGCAACTTAAAGGAAACAGCCAGTACCACCTCCACCGAAACATTCTGCTGGCTTTAAAAGAGCTGGATTTCAGCCGGGTAAAAAAACGTAAACAAATTGATGATTTGCTTTCTGAACGGATTGATGACAGTCGCATCAGACAGTTTCTGCTAAAAAGTGTAACCAGGGACAAAAAAACCAAACAATATAAATGGCGGCTGAACGTGGAGGTTTTATACGATTATCTCGACGAAATTGTGGGCGGGGTAAACCGGCAGTGGTTCGAAGACCGCATTCCCATCAACTCTTATCCGGTTATTTTCATTCGTGGTTTAAAATCCAACTACATCACGGACGAAGACATTCCGTTAATTAATGAAATATATCCCGATGCCAGCATTGTTGACATTCCCGGCGCCGGACACTGGCTTCATGCCGAAAAACCCGATGAATTTATGGAAGCAGTGATGCGGTGTTGTTAACGAATTTTACCTGTTATATTTTTCAGTAATCTCCCTCAAAAACTTTCGTTGTTTTGTTCTTAACTGCTGCCAGTTAAACCGCCATTCCCAGTTTTCACTGGCTGTACCAGGTGTGTTGAGCCGGGCTTCGGTTCCCAGTTGAAGCAAATCCTGCATGGGCATTAAAGCGCTTTGTGCCGATGATGCCCAAATCCATTCAATCGCTTTTTGTAATGCTCGTTTTCCGGGTCTTCCCAAATACCGGCGAACCCGATGCTTTTCTTCTCCTTTCAGCGAGCGCAACCAGCCCAACGTGGTATCGTTATCGTGCGTGCCGGTGTATGCAATAAATTTTGGCAGGTAATTGTGAGGCAAATGTTCGTTGGCTGGATTTGAACCAAAAGCAAACTGTAGCACTTTCATTCCGGGCAATTTAAATTCATCGCGTAGTTGTTCTACTTCGGACGTAATTACACCCAAATCTTCGGCGATCAATGGCATGTAGTCTATCTGCTCTTTAAACTTTCTCAAGAGATGAAAACCTTTTGCAGGTATCCACCGCCCGTTAATGGCTGTTTCTTCGCCTGCCGGCACCGACCAAAACGATTCCAGTCCGCGAAAATGGTCAATCCGAACTTTGTCGAACAAATGCACATTAAAATGCAGCCGGGCAAGCCACCAGTCAAAATTTCGCTGTTCGAGCCGATCCCAGTTAAAAACCGGATTTCCCCATAGCTGACCTGTTTCACTGAAATAATCAGGCGGAACACCTCCAACATGCGTTGGCTTTAAATTCTCGTCGAGCAAATAGATATCGGTGTTGGTCCACACATCTGCACTGTTGCCCGAAACATAAAGCGGCATATCGCCAAAAATCTGCACTTTCTTCGAGTTGGCATAATCCTTTAACCGAAACCACTGCCTGAAAAACAGGAACTGCATAAACTTACGGAATTCAATTTCTTCAGAAAGGAGTTCGGAGTATTTCTGCAGCACTTTCTTTTTTCGAAACTTTAAATCATGTTCCCAATCCGTCCAGTGTAAATTCTGAAAATGTTTCCTGGCCGCCATAAACAGGGCGTAATCGTGCAGCCACCAGGTATGCTCTTTCAAAAAATGATGGTACTCACTCTCAAGTTTTTCCGTTTTTTTATGTTGAAAATTTTCGAAAGCCTGTTTTAAAAGCGGATATTTCCAGGATTCCACCTTTTCGAAATCCACATATTTTGCCGGAAACTTCGGACGATTTTTAAAATCTTTTTCAGTAAGCAGACCATCGTCAACCAATAACTGTAAATCGATAAGCATCGGGTTTCCGGCAAAAGCTGAATAGCACTGATAAGGCGAATTCCCATAACCGACAGGTCCCAATGGCAAAATCTGCCATAATTTTTGCCCTGTTTCATGCAGAAAATCCACAAACCGGAACGCTTCCTTTCCCAGCGTGCCAATTCCCTCCTGCCCCGGAAGCGATGTAATGTGCAGGATTATCCCGCTGTTTCGCTCACTCATTCCTGTACTTTTTTCGAAAAACGGATAAGTGCTCTGCTGTTTCCCGCACAATGCGCTGAACAGCCAGACCGTGTTTCAGGTCGGGATTAAAAGCTTTGGCATCGTTCCCTGTAAAAAACTGGTAATGTGCATGTACCATGGAGCGCAGCCAGCCCGGCGGCACGTGCCCCGACGGAAAGCTGGTAATCGGGTTGTAGTTGCTTCCCACCATGTGTTTCACCCACTGGTCAGAGCCTTCAAGATAATACTCAAAGAATTCAGAGTTTTTCGACGAATAGCGCAACGTACCGTTTTCGGCATACAATTCCAGGTGCACCAAATCACCTGTTCCCGAGCTGATTCGGCTAGCCGACAAATTTCCAACGGCGCCGGTTTCAGGTTCCACCAGCGAAAGCGAGCTGAACAAATCGGAGCCAGCTGGAACATCGGGAAAACCTCCTCCCTGCAAAGCACCGGTAATTTGTAATTCTTCACCTAAAAACGCCATCAAAAGACTAATGCCATGCGAACCCAAATCGGCCATGGCTCCGCCGTCGGGCGCCGGGGTGAGCCGCGTCACCCGTTTTTCGCGATAAGCAGGTTGCAGATAATCTCCATGATAATATTTTAAATCGAAATGAATAGGTTTTCCAAGTTTGCCCGACTTCCAAAACTGCAGCGCCTCGCGCACCGAAGAGGTTTGCAGGTACTGAAATCCAACCTGAATTTTCATATTTTCATCAATCGTTTCCAGCATTTTTTTCATCTCTTCTTCTTCCTGAAAAGAAGCACACACCGGCTTTTCCAGATAAATGAATTTTACATTGGGCATTTTCAACGCCAGTTTCAGGTGTTCAAAATGCACATTGTTCGGTCCCAAAATAAACACAGCATTAATTCTTTCATTTTTCGAAAACTCATCTACCGTTTGGGCTGAAGAAAAACCAAACTTTGCAGCAAAGTTTTCACGGCTCTTTTTTCGCACCGAAGCTACCGATTCAAAAACAAGTTCAGGAACTTCGTTGTAATAAAATTTTAACGACTGAAGCGAATAGGCATGTGCCCGGGCAATTCCGCCGGCACCTAAAAATCCGATATGTATTTTTTGCATGGAAACAGTTTTTCAAAATTTGCTCAAAAATAGTGATTTGACGGGACTGGGCAATTCTTTATCAGAGTTCTGTTACTGATATTTTGGACTCAACTGAACAGAAAAAAATTGCCTTCAATTCACTATCTTTGAACCATGAAGAAAAAAACGCAATATATTGGCGGATTAATAAAGAATTGCATAAGCGAAATTGACCCCAATGCTATTGTAATTCTTTACGGTTCCAGAGCTCGTGGAGATGAGCGTAACGATTCCGATTGGGATATTTTAATATTGACTGATTATCCGGCGAATCTGGAAGTAGAAAGAAAATTCAGAAACGAGTTGTATGATTTGGAACTGGAAACCGGAGAGTCGTTTTCAATTTTTGTTTATTCTAAACATGATTGGCAAACAAAACAAAAAATAACACCTTACTACCAAAATGTAAACACCGAAGGAGTAAATTTATGAATGAGAATGAACGAAAAGAATATGTGCGGTACAGGATTGAATCTGCCCGAAAAACCTTTGAAGCTGCAATAGTTTTAGCCGATAACGGATTTTGGAATTCAGCAGTAAACCGTCTGTATTATGCTGTTTTTTATGCGGTAAATGCCCTGTTGGTTTTACACGAGATTCAAACAAAATCGCATTCTGCTTCTAAAAGTCAGTTTTCACTTCATTTTGTAAAAACAGGAAAATTTGATAAAAAATATGGCAGGTTGCTTGCAGAACTTTTTGATTGGAGACAAAAAGGTGATTACGAAAATATTTTCGATTATGACAGCGATTCGGTTCAACCTCTATTTTTACCTGTTGAAGAATTCATAAGCCTGATTGAAAATGAAATAAATTCTTTTGATTGAACTAATTCTTCCTGCTAAAAACTTCATTTTTGCATTTTACCTTTTCACCGAAAAAACCGGCACTTTCAGCCAGATGGAAAACTCATCGATGCTGTTTTGCGCTGCTTCGCGGGTTATGCAGGTTTTTATGGCAAAAGCCGGTTTCCGGGCTTTGTTTACCAGGTAAATACGGTAATCGGTTTTTTTATTTGAAGTAACCCGGTTCGACCAGCTTGCCATCGATTCGCGGGTAGTTATGGGCACCAGGGTAACTCCAATGTATGCCTGTAGCGATTTCCATTTTCCGGTTTTGAACAACCCAAACCATTTGTTGTATTGCCTTACTTCATATTTTTCGGTGTCAATTTCAATGCCTGAAAACGTAAAAACAACGAGTGCAGCAAAAAGCACTACCAAAATACCCCAGATAATTGCTCCGTTCAGCGCCATTAAAGTTCCGGTTATAAGAAAAACCACACCTACAAAAACGGCAGTTTTTCCAAAAGGTTTTTCAATTTTGTTATCTATTTTCAATTTAAAAACTAATCTTTCAGCCACTTGTCGAGCCAGTTGAAGAACACCCGCTGCCACAAAATACCGTTCTGAGCCTGCAGCACCCAATGGTTTTCATCCGGAAAATAGAGAAACTGGGCAGGAATATCCTTCAAAACAGCAGCATTAAAAGCCGCCATTCCCTGGTCGGGCGGAACGCGGAAGTCTTTTTCTCCGTGAATGACCAGAATCGGCGTATCCCAGTTCTGTACATATTTATGCGGTGAAAACGTGTAGGAACGCTGTGCTGCCGCATTTTCTTTTTCCCAGAAGGGCCCGCCAATATCCCAATTGGCAAACCACATTTCTTCGGTAGTTAAATACTGATGCTCGAAATTGAACATCCCGTCGTGCGAAATGAATGCTTTAAAGCGACCATCGTGATTTCCGGCCAGAAAGAACACCGAAAAACCTCCGTAACTAGCTCCCACTGCTCCCAACCGATTTTCATCAACAAAAGGCTCTTTGGCCAGCTCGTCAATTGCTGTCAGATAATCTTTAATATTCTGACCGCCATAATCTTTGGAAATCTGTTCGTTCCACTCCTGTCCAAAACCCGGCAAACCGCGTCGGTTTGGCGCTACCACAATATACCCGTTTGCCGCCATCATCTGGAAATTCCAGCGATACGACCAAAACTGGCTTACCGTACCCTGCGGGCCACCCTGGCAATAAAGCAGTGTTGGATACTTTTTGTTTGGGTCGAAATTTGGCGGGTAAATCACCCAGGTGTGCATCTGTTTACCGTCGGTGGTTTCCAGCCAGCGATCTTCCACTTTACCCATGGTAAGCTGGTCGAGGATGCCTTTGTTCACGGTTGTGAGCGGCTGGTCGGTTCCGGTTTCCGGGTCAACCAGGTAAAGCTCGGCCGGTTGCGACATGGAAACTTTCTGCGCTACCAGTTTTGAACCGGCTTGTTCAACAGTCTGGTAATCGTGAATGCCATCCGTTAATCGCGAAATGGAACCATCACCGAGATTCAGCTTGTAAATTTCATCGGTTCCGTGAATGTTGCTGGTGAAAAAGATGGCACTGCTTTCGGAATCCCAGCTCAGGTTGTGCACATTCTGGTCGAATTCTGCAGTAAAATCTGTTTTTTCTCCGGTTTCCAGATTGGCAACAAAAAGCCTGTTTTTGTCCGATTCGTAGCCATCGCGTTCCATACTTTCCCAGGCCATGTATTTTCCATCGGGTGAAAAAACAGGATTCTGGTCGTAACCCATCATTCCTTCCGTAAAACTGAAGGTCTCACCGGTTTCAACATCGTAAATATAGATATCAGAATTTGTCGAAAGCGAGTATTCTTTCCCGGTTTTCTTTTTACAGATGTAAGCCAGTAAATTTCCATCGGGGCTCCAGGCAATTTGCTCAGTTCCACCAAAGGGTTTCATGGGTGAATCAAAGCGTTCACCTTCCAAAATGTCTGTTCCTTCACCAAGTTTTCCATCCGAATAATCAGCAATAAAAACATGTTGGTAGGTATAATCGTGCCATTGGTCCCAGTGCCGGTACATGAGGTCGTTTTCGAGGCGGGCGTTGGCTTTGGGTAAATCAGGAAACAGATCGTGAATATCGTCATCAAGTTTCACACTTTTGATGTAAAAGATTTTTAAACCGTCTGGAGAGTATTTAAAGCCGGAAATACCACCATCAATTTCGGAAATCTGATTTACTCCGCTACCGTCAGGATTCATTTCCCACAACTGCACACTGCCCGAAGCTGCCGAAAGATATCCGATTTTCTGTCCGTCGGGCCTCCAGATTCCATTAAACTCGTTGGTGGCGGAATTGGTCAGATTTTTGGCTTCACCGCCTGAAACCGGAACCGTATAAACATCGCGATACGATTTGTTTTCTTCAATGTTGTAATACGTAACCGTATATAAAACCGATTCACCGTCAGGCGAAACCTGCGGGCTGCCCAACCGGCCAAACGACCACAACACTTCAGGAGTCATTAACTCAGAAGAAAGCTGAGGGGTTTCAGGCACATAATTCTTTTGTTGCGTTGATTCAGTTTGGTTTGTGCAGGCAAAAAAAGCCAAAAACGGAATGACAAGCAGGTATTTTTTCATCTCATTTTTTTTGATTGTTTTGAACGATGGGCATAAAAATAGCAGCTTTTTGCTGATTGGGGAAATAATTTGGTCCGGAAGCTATTTTTTTCCGCTTTTTCTTCAACATTCATGAACGGATAGTGTTAAAGAGTTAAAGTCAAATTATAAAACGAAAAAGTATGGCACAAATAACATTAAAAGGAAATCCGGTAAATACGGTTGGTGAACTTCCCCAAAAAGGAGAAAAAGCAAAAGATTTTACCCTGGTAAAAGGCGATTTGTCAAGAGCAGGATTAGGAGATTTTAAAGGACAAAAACTGGTTCTGAACATTTTCCCTAGCCTCGACACAGGCACCTGCGCTGCTTCAGTACGTCATTTCAATAAGGTTGCAGCCGATTTGAAAAACACCAAAGTGCTTTGCATTTCACGCGACCTGCCGTTTGCACAATCACGGTTTTGCGGTGCAGAAGGCATTGAAAATGTGGTTACGCTTTCGGATTATGCCACCGGCGAATTCGGCAAAAACTACGGACTGGAGATAGCCGACGGACCGCTGGCCGGATTACATTCGCGTGTGGTTATTATCCTCGACGAAAACGGAACAGTTACTTACACTCAGCAAGTTCCCGAAATTGTGGATGAACCCAATTACGAAGAAGCACTCAATGCACTGAAATAAATTTGTTTCAAAATTAATAGTTGAAGCCGCAGATTGAATATTCTCTTTCTGCGGTTTTTTTGTGCTTAAAAGTTTTTTCCCTGTTCCCCTTTTTCGTAAATTACATACTCTTAAGTCTTTTAATTAAACAAAACAGGGAATAAAAATGGAAACAAAATTTATCGATCTGCACATTCATCCGGCGATGAAGCCCCTGGGAAAGAGTTTCAACTCGAAACCGGGAGAAAATAATCCGGACAAAAATCGCGTCAACAGTATCTGGCATTACGACGCAGCAACTTTTTTTGACAAAGCGCTGAATATTACAACAACCCTTACAAAATTCCGACAATCAGATTTCACTTCCCTTGCAAAAGGCGGTGCTGAAATCGTTTTTGTATCGTTGTGCGGGCTTGAAAAAGGGTTTGTAATGACCAAACTGGGAACCGGGCTAAAAGGCGACATCGTTGGCAATCTGGTTACCGGCCTCGGCAAAAAACGAATCGACCATGTTCAAAGAATGACCGATTATTTCAGCGACCTTGAAATGGAATACGATTTTTACAAACAGCTCGATGGCCATAAAGTAAAAATCGACGGCATCTGGCACCGCTATAAAATTGTATCCAACTTCAATGAAATTGAAGAGAACCAAAATCCGGAAGTCAGAACCATTTTTGTGATTCTGACCATTGAAGGAACCCATGTTTTCAATGCAGGTTTGCAAATGATGGGAAAAACAGCCGATGCCAATGAAATTCTGGCCAACATCGATAAAGTTAAAAGCTGGGATCACAGAATTTTTTTCACCGGATTAACCCACCATTTTTACAACGAAATGGTTGGCCATGCGCAAAGTTTAAGCGGCATTGTGCGAAAAATGATTGACCAGTCCGAAGGAATGAACACCGGATTTAATGAACTGGGCTGGACGGTGCTGAAAAAACTGCTTGACAACACCGAAGGAAAAAGGATTTTGCCCGATCTGAAACACATGAGCGTAAAATCCCGCAACGAATATTACCGGTTTTTGGAAAATGAACACCAGGGTGAAATAATTCCCCTCATTGTTAGCCACGGCGCTGTAAACGGATTCCGCTCCCCCACAGAAAAGGTGGAAGACGACCTGTTTAATTACGGAAAATTTCAACCAACCGACATCAATTTTTTTGACAACGAAATTGTAAAAATCGCACAATCAGGTGGTTTGTTTGGTATTCAGTTCGACGAGCGACGGCTGGCCAGCGAAATGGAGTTAAAAAAAACAGGGCCATCCCTGGCACGCCGTAAAATGCTGTTCTACAAATCGAAACTCGTGTGGAATCAGATTCAGCACATTGCAGAAGTTTTGAACAAACATGATTTGTATGCCTGGGGAATTCAGTGTGTCGGTTCAGATTACGACGGAATGATTAACCCGCTGAACGGTTTTTGGGGCGCCGAAGAAATGCCGATTTTCGACAGTTATCTCGAGAAACATGCATACAACTTTCTGGCATCCAGTCAATCCGACAGCTTAAAAGACTTCAACAAAATAAAGGCATCAGATATTGTTGAACGCTTTATGCGTGCCAATGCCCGCGATTTTCTGAGAAAAAACTTTTGAAAAAACAAGAGGGACGACCAGCGTCCCTCTTCAGAAGGCCAATACCGAATTGATGGTAAAAAAAAGTGGACTATATCGCGCCTTCATGCAAACAAAACGGGAATAGTTTTTTTTTATTATTTGATGTCAAAAAAAATCAAAAATGAAAGCCGATTGACAGAAAGAAATTTCTTCCGGGTGCGACAATTCCCGAAGAATAGCTGCGATAGCGCTTATCCAGAATATTCTCAACTCCGCCGGAAAAATTAACAACCTGACTGAACTGGTAATTCCCTTTCAGGTTTAAAGTCCACCATGCAGGCGACCACGGATTTCCATTTTTATCGATTGCATACAAATGTGGCTTATCCTGCTCGTCGGGTGCAAGTTGTTCAAAATCGAACTTCCCGCTAAAAACCACAAAAAAGTTTAGTTGAAAAGATTCGTTTTCGAATTTCAGATGCGAACGGCCAAAAACCGGAGGCACGTGCCTCATGGGCAAACCATCAGAATCTTTTCCCCAGGCATAAGTCAGTTCACTTTCTGAACTCAACACAGATGTGAATTTATAATCACTACGGATGCTTCCACCGTAAATATTGGCTGATTGCGCATTGACCAGCGCTTCAACCTCGCTTAAAATACCGTCGTAAACAATAGAATCACGGCCGTTCAGCTGAAAATTACGACGAACCATAGCATCCTTTAAATTGGTATAAAACGCCGAAAGTTCAAGTTTCCATTTGTCTGAATGATAATTGACTCCCGTTTCAACATTACGGGCAAACTCTGGTTTTAAACCTGGATTTGGCACTACAACATTCCCCGGCTCCGAATCAAAAACTTTAGCCACGTCATCGATGTTCGGCGAACGAAATCCGGTAGAAGCAGTAAAGTTTATCTGCCATGCGTTGGCCGGATGCCATACAATTCCTGCATTTCCGTTGAGCGCCGAATTTTTCAAATTAAATCCTTCAAAGGGAAAGGCAAAAAAACGGTTGTCGAACAACCCGCTTAAACGGGTATGCGTAAACCTTGCGCCGGCTTGCAAACTTAATCTGTTGCTTAACGAATATTTCCACGAGAGATAACCCGCAAGACTCCCATATTCTGAACCATCAGGATATCTTGAGGCAATTTGCTCCGATTGACCATCTGCTATATTAAGGGCTGTTCCGGAAGATTTAACCTTGTTAAAAAGAAATTCTGTGCCATAAAACAAATCATGCTTGCCATTCAAATTTTTTGCAAAATCCAGATTCAACGAATAAATTAACAAATCCTCTTTTCGCTGATATAAAATGGCATCGTATAACTTTCGGTCGTTCCGGCCTTCGGCATAATTCTGAAATCCGGAGAGCAAATTAAACCGGTCAAAAAACAGGTGTTTCTTTCGGTAATCCAGCTTCCCAGAAACCAGCGACCACTTTTGCGGACTGTAATACCACCCGGCATACTGCAGGGCATCGTTCCGGTAAACCACCAGTCTGTCGTAGCGCGGAATATCCGATGACTGCGAATGATGTACGCCCAATAAAAAATCGAAATGCGATGAAGGCCGGTACCGAATTTTGGCCATCAAATTCAACTGACTGTAGCCCACAGGCTTCTGCATTCGGGGATTTTCATTTTTTATTACTGCATCTTCCTCCGGTTTTTTGCCCGGAACAACATAATCAGGCCGAAGGTACTCATCGGGACCGTGACTTCCCATTCTTAAATCATCAAAATCGGTATATGTAGCACTAAAAAGTCCGGCCCATTTTTTATTGCCGATTGAAATATCTCCATGCACCATTTTCTCTTGGTTTACAGTAGAATAACGCGAAAAAATCCGCCCTTTCTGTTCTGTTTTTTCTGAAGTGGACAATCGCGGTAAAAGTGTAGTAAAACTCATCACTCCGCCAAGAGCATCACTACCAAAAATAACTGATCCGGGGCCAAATATTACTTCAGCCTGCTGTATGCTGCCGGCATCGAGCGCAACTACGTTGTGCAAGTTTCCACTTCGGTAAATGGCGTTGTTCATTCTGATTCCATCTACCACAAGCAATAAACGGTTGGCCGAAAATCCGCGAATCATCGGGCTACCGCCTCCCATCTGGCTTTTCTGAATAAAAACACCACTGGTACTGCCAAGCAAATCGGCCGCCGTCTGTGGTTGATTTTGCAGAATATCAGTTAGTCCAATCTGCTCGATTTTAAACGGAATCTCGGCTTTCGACTGTTCCCATCGACTTGCAGAAATTACTACCTCATCAATATTCAGGGGTGTTTCGGTAAGCTCGACCAGATTTCCGACAGCTTCAATCTTTTCGAGCGTTGTTTTGAGTTTTAAAAACGATGAATGCTGAAAGAGCAAAGGCTCATTTTTTCCTGTATTTTTAAGATGAACAAGGCCATCAGCGTTAGTTTGCGCTGTGTACTTTTTTGAAATAACCAACACATTTTCAACAGGTTCTTTTGTTTCGGCATTGATAACACGAACAGTTTGTGCGTTTAAATTTGCAGTAACAACCAATAAAAGATAAAATAGAATCAGATACCTCACAAAACAATTATTAAAGCCGTTTTTTCAGGCGCAAAATCAACAAAAATTATGCCCGCCATTTCATTTCAAAGCTGTTCAAAAAAAATATCCTGACAAAAACTGCCAGGATATTCTTTCTGTTTTTAGTATTTTAAACCAGTCCCTGCGCCATCATAGCGTTTGCCACTTTCACAAAGCCTGCTATGTTTGCACCTTTTACATAGTTTACAAAACCGCCGTTTTCCTTGCCATGTTTTACACACATCGAGTGGATGTTGGTCATAATCGACTTCAGCTTTTCGTCCACCTCTTCGCGGGTCCAGCTTAAACGCATGCTGTTCTGTGTCATTTCGAGGCCGGAAACGGCAACACCACCAGCATTGGCTGCTTTCCCGGGTGCATACAAAATTTTGGCGTTAAGAAATTTGTGTTCAGCATCGTAAGTTGAAGGCATATTGGCACCTTCGGCAACAACTTTACACCCATTTTTCAGCAAGATTTCAGCTTCATCCCCACTGATTTCGTTTTGGGTGGCACACGGAAGGGCAACATCGCATTTAATGCCCCACGGCCGTTTATTCTCGTAGTAAGGAACCTCATATTTCTCTGCATATTCCCTGATTCTGCCCCGATAGACATTCTTAAGCAGTTTCACATATTCCAGTTTTTCACGGTCAATTCCATCGGGATCGTAAATGGTGCCAGTAGAATCGGATAAACTTACCGGTTTTCCGCCCAGATCGAGCACTTTTTCAACGGCAAACTGTGCTACGTTACCCGAACCGGAAATAGTTACGGTTTTCCCTTTCATGCTGTCTCCACGGGTATTGAGCATTTCTTCAGCAAAATAAACGGTTCCGTAGCCGGTTGCTTCAGGCCTGATGAGCGAACCGCCCCAGCCAATTCCTTTGCCGGTTAAAACACCGGTAAACTCGTTTCGTAACCGTTTATACTGCCCGTACATAAACCCGATTTCGCGTCCTCCCACGCCGATATCTCCTGCAGGGATGTCGGTATCGGGTCCGATGTGGCGCGAAAGTTCAGTCATAAAGCTCTGGCAGAATCGCATCACTTCATTGTCTGATTTTCCTTTCGGGTCAAAATCTGATCCACCTTTTCCACCACCCATGGGCAACGAAGTAAGACTGTTTTTCAACACCTGTTCAAAAGCCAGGAACTTAAAAATGTTCAGGTTAACCGTTGGATGAAATCTTAGTCCACCTTTGTAAGGGCCAATTGCACTGTTCATTTCAACCCGGTATCCGCGGTTAATGTGAATATTTCCACCGTCGTCCATCCAGGGGACTCTAAACTGTATAACCCGTTCGGGCTCAACCATCCGTTCCAGTATTTTCGACTGAATATACCGTGGATTTCTGATTAAAAACTCTGAAAGGGTTTCAACCACTTCCAGCACTGCCTGGTGAAATTCAGGTTCTCCCGGATTCTTTGCCTGTACATAGGCCATAAAGTCTTCGGTAAATTGTTTTGGATCTTTTAAATTCATAAAATATCTGTTTTTGTCTGTTGCTGTCAAAATTCAGTTTGCCTGTAAAACTTGTTTCAATTAAAAATGAACGGAGTTATTTTGCACATTAAGAGGTGAATCATGTGACACAAATGTATAATAATTCATTTTTTTATTACGAAATGAAAGCAAAAACAGGATGAAAAATTACATTTTTTTAATTTAGCTAAAAAACAATGTCAGGCATTGGAATATTGAGGTAAAATTCAAAAAAACAAATCATAAATATTTCATAAAATTATTTTTTCGCTATCTTTCAAATCGAATTACACAGGAAAATCTAAAATTAATTTCTAAAATATTTGATATGAACTTTATATCACACGATTCCACGCTGAAAAAAAAGCAAACAAAAAAAACCACCAAAGAAATTTTAAAGGAAATTGGTGAATTGCAATACCTTATGCATGCCGAAGGAAAACACAGTCTTTTAGTGGTGCTTCAGGGAATTGACGCATCGGGGAAAGACGGACTAACCCGTGGGCTGTTGAAATACTGCAGCCCGACAGGATATTCCATAAAAAGTTTCAGAAAGCCTACATCTGAAGAGTATGCACATGATTTTTTATGGCGTGTACACAAACATGCACCGGCAAAAGGGAACATTCAGATTTTCAATCGCTCACATTACGAAGACATACTGGTTCCTGCAGTAGAAAAAATTTTTCCGACGGAGACCATCGAAGCGCGCTTCGAACTGATTAACAACTTTGAAAAACTGCTGGAACATAACGGCACAAAAGTTCTGAAATTTTTCCTGAATGTTTCGAAAGAGGTTCAGGAAGAACGTTTGAGAGAACGTATTGAAATGGAACGAAAACACTGGAAACACAACGATGGCGACTGGGAAACCCGCAAAAAATGGGACGATTACATGGCCGTTTATGAACAAATTCTTACACGGTGCAACGTCATTCCCTGGCAGGTGGTGCCTGCTGACACAAACTGGCAAAAACTCTTTTTTGTTGCCCAAACCGTTTTGAAAACACTTCAAGGCCTTGAAATGAAATGGCCGCCGCTTGAAACGGAACTTTTTTGAGCATAGAAACTCAAAAAAAATGAAGTTCAGACATTAAACGATTTAAACTTTAATATATGCGTTACAAAGGCAGACGACAAAGTTCCAACGTTGAAGACAGACGTGGAATGTCAACCGGCAAAAAAGTCGGAATAAGAGGTGGCATATTTGCCGTGATTGCACTGGTGGTTTACGTTTTGTTGGGCGGCGATCCTCAGATGGCTTTAAATTTTCTGCAATCGGGCACCGGGACGACTGAAACGGCAACGGAATACCAACCTACTGCACAAGAGCAGGAACTGGCAGAATTTGTGTCTGTTGTGCTGGCCGACACAGAAGATGTGTGGAACAAGCTTTTCAGGGAAATGGGGGGCGAATACCGCGAACCCCGGCTTGTACTTTTCAGCGGACAAGTGCAGTCTGCCTGCGGTTTTTCGAGTGCAGCCACCGGGCCATTTTACTGCCCGGGTGACGATCGCATCTATATCGATTTACTTTTTCTTGAACAACTGCAGAAAAGATTGGGTGCGGGTGGCGATTTTGCCGTTGCCTACATTGTGGCGCATGAGGTGGGGCATCATGTGCAAAAACAGTTTGGAACACTCACCGAAGTTCAGTCGCTGCAACAGCAGGTAAGCCAAAGAGAGTACAACGAACTAACAGTGCGACTTGAATTGCAGGCAGATTTCTTTGCCGGAGTTTGGGCGCATCATGCTCAAAAAATGAAAAACATTTTGGAAGAAGGCGATTTGGATGAAGCTATAAATGCAGCGCAGGCTGTGGGTGATGACAGGCTTCAAATGCAGTCGCGGGGCTATGTAGTGCCAGACTCATTCACTCACGGAACTTCTGCCCAACGCATGACCTGGTTCAAAAAAGGTTTTTCCACCGGTGATTTGAACGATGGAAATACCTTTGCACCAAATGCCATTTAATTTATCTGCGACGAGTTGTTGATTTTAGTCCCAAAACTCCAAGTATTCCCCGGGCTACTTCGCGGGCGATGGTGTTTGTAACCGGGCTTCTCAAAACCTTTTCAAAGGTTGAAGCTGACCGTGATGATGATGTTTTTCGTTCAGAAGTTCGCCTCGGTTTTGTTTCTGCCTGTTCTGCCCTGTACGAATCCTGCCTGGCTTTTTCTTCAATCCGTTCAGTTAAAATCTCGTAGGCACTTTCGCGGTCAAAATCCACATTGTACTTTCTAATCAAAGCTGATTTGTCCTGAATCCGCAAAATTTCATCGTCAGTTAAAACATCCATGCGTGAAAACGGTGGACGGACAAGAGTATGTGCCAGTTCGGTTGGCCGTCCCTTTTCATCCAGTGTGGAAACAAAAGCCTCACCTATTCCCATTTGGGTAATCAGATCATCTACATCGTAAAATTCAGAATACGGGTAATTTTCGGCAGCCAGCTTTATTGCCTTCCGGTCTTTTGCAGTAAATGCCCTCAGTGCATGCTGGATTTTGGTACCCAACTGACCCAAAATAGACGCGGGAATATCGTTGGGCGACTGGGTGACAAAAAAGATTCCAACCCCTTTTGAACGGATTAACTTAATTGTCATTTCGAGCTGGTCGAGCAGGTCTTTGGATGCATTTTTGAATATCAAATGTGCTTCATCAATAAAAATAACCAGTTCAGGTTTCTTCGGATCGCCCAGTTCCGGCATTTTCTGAAAAATTTCTGCCAGTAAACAAAGCATAAAAGTACTGAACAAATTTGGCTTGCTTTGCATGTCTGTCAACCGGATTACATTGATAATGCCATCGCCGGCAGCATTGTGCTTCATTAAATCGAAAACATCAAAGGAAGGTTCGCCAAACAGATCATTCGCTCCCTGTTGTTCCAGTTTAATAATATTTCGCATGATCAATCCAACCGAAGAAGTGTGGGCAAATCCATATTCGGTTTTAAACTCCTCTTTCCCTTCATTCTGAATGTAATTCAAAACGCTTTTCAAATCTTTAAAATCCAGCAACGGCAGACCACGGTCGTCGCAATATTTAAAAATCATCGACAATATACCGCTCTGATTGTCATTCAGTTCCAGAATTTTTGACAAAAGTACCGGACCATACTCCGAAACTGTTGCCCGCAACTTAGCTCCGGGTTCTTCCGAAATAGTTAAAAATTCCAGCGGAAATGCCTTTCCTTCCCAATCCATTCCTATGGTTTTAGATCGGTAGTCAATTACCGAATTGGTGGAGCCGGGAGCGCCTAGGCCACTCAAATCGCCTTTTATATCCATAACAAGCACCGGAACTCCTGCATTCGAGAGATTTTCAGCTACAATCTGCAGGGTTTTTGTTTTTCCTGTTCCCGTAGCTCCTGATATCAATCCGTGCCGGTTCATGGTCTTCAACGGCAGTTTTATTTGAACATGTGTGTCGAAATCATTTTGATAAACAGCTGAACCCATCAGGATGGAGTCTCCCTTAAACTGATATGATGGTGCAATAACCTGCAAAAACTTTTCTTTATCCATTTTCGTTTACTTAAATGTTTTGAAGATACAATTTTTTCAAAAATAATATTAACTTTAAAATTACATTTTAATTTTGACATTATGATTACTGATTTCTTTGGCTGTGACAAAAAAGGCAACGGAAATATCAGCAAACCAGAAAAGAGGGAACAATCCCAAAACAATAAGCTTTAGCTGCTAATATTTAAACCAATACATTTAACAAATGTTATTAACATCGAAATCAAAATGAAAAAATATTGCTTGAACAAAATAAAACAACAATTAAAAACGTACAAACACTGACGGGACAAATAAAAAAATCAGTAAGTAAAAAACAGATGGATCGTTAAGAAAAAATTTGGCATTTAGCCTTTAATCAATAATTAAATTAATATAAAAATTATGGCAAAAAAGATCTCAGAAATTGAAGGAATTGGACCAGTATTCGCAGAAAAATTAGCTGGTGCAGGTGTTCAAACAGTAGAAGGATTGCTGGAAGCCGGCGCTACCAAAGCCGGAAGAAAAAAGCTGGCAGCCGACTCTGGCATCGATGAAGGTAAAATACTTGACTGGGTTAACATGGCCGACCTTTTCCGTATAAAAGGTATTGCCTCGCAGTTTGCTGAACTGCTGAAAGCAGCCGGTGTTGATACAGTTAAAGAGTTAAGAAACCGCAACGCAGAAAACCTGTATGCCAAACTGGTTGAAGTACAGGAAGAAAAGAAAATTACACGTGCTGTACCGGCGTTAAAACAAGTTACTGATTTTGTTGAACAAGCCAAAGCGCTTGATCCAATTGTTACGTATTAAAAACTTCAAACTCAAAAAAGCGCTTTTCGAAGCGCTTTTTTTTGCCCGTAACTTTGCCCTTTCCCCACCAATCATTTTTTTATCTTTGCGCCTTAAAACCGGATTTTTAAGTAACATCAGATAAAATGGAATACAATTTCGTGGAAATAGAACCCCGGTGGCAAAAATACTGGGAAGAAAACAAAACCTTTAAAACACCCGACGATTTTTCAAAACCGAAATATTACATTCTCGATATGTTCCCCTATCCGTCGGGAGCGGGCTTACACGTAGGGCATCCCGAGGGATACACGGCAACCGACATTATGAGCCGTTACAAACGAATGAAAGGGTTTAACGTGCTTCATCCCATGGGTTACGATGCTTTTGGACTGCCGGCTGAGCAATACGCCATGCAAACTGGTACGCA
>CAZCPH010000004.1:0-15068 GCA_964500105.1 uncultured Mariniphaga sp.
TGGGAATTATCTGGGATTTTGCCTACTGGCAGGGAAATCCGGAAAACCGTTTTGTTGGCGGACAAACGGTTACTGCCGGGCCGTCGGACTCCTGGGTGATTGAATTCCGAATTCCGCCAGACGAGGGGAATTACCTGATGTTATCTCACGCAGTTGGCTCTACCGACCGTGGTGCACTGGGTTACCTTGTTTGCGATCCGGATGCCGAAACACCCAAAACCATTTTAGCAGATGGAATTGAATATTCCGAAACAGAAATGGAAGAGTTGAAAAGTCAGGCGGCGCGCACCATAACGCCGTTTGGTCTGGGCTCCGATGACGTGGAAATTCCGGTAGTGTATGGCAGCGAAACCAGCGAAGTAACAGTTCAGATTATCGGGAATTCATTCCATCCCAAAGTTGTACAGGTTGCTCCCGGAACAACAATCAAATGGGTGAACGAAGATGTTTTTGCCTTTATGGAAGGTGAATTTTCCGGTATCCACAATGTTATCGTTCGCGAAGGACCTGAGATTTTTTATTCGCCGTTGCTGGCCCATACCGAAAGTTTCAGCCAGACTTTAAACGAACAGGGTGAATACGTTTATATCTGTGCACCACATCCATACATGGAGGGAAAAATAATTGTGAAGGGTGAACCTGCCAAACAGGCAAAACAGGCCAGGGTTTATTCATCAGCAGGTCCAACAGACACTACATTTTATCACTGGAGCATTTTGGCTCTGGCAGCGCTTGCTCTGGTTGTTTCGGTCTATTCCATGGTAAAGCGCAGTGAAAAACCGGTTAATTGACTTTTGGTGAACAAATCTTCCTCTTTTTCAGTTAAGTAAGAAAATATATTGAAATGAAAAATTTGAAAAAAGAGGACATCAAACAGGAAGTGTTTGACCTGTATGACGATTATGCACACAACCGGATTGACCGCCGGCAGTTTATGGAAAAACTTTCGTTGTATGCCGTTGGCGGACTGACGGTTTCTTCACTGATGAGTTTTATTATGCCTGATTATCAGGATAAAATTCAGGTGAAAGCTGACGACCCGAGGTTAAAGACGGAGTTTGTGGAATACGATTCGCCCAAAGGAGGCGGAAAAATTAAGGGGCAACTCTCGAGGCAGGAAAATAACAACAAAAAATTACCGGGTGTAATTGTGGTGCACGAAAACCGCGGGTTGAATCCGCATATCGCAGACGTTGGCCGCCGTGCCGGACTTGAAGGTTTCCTTTCGTTGGCGCCCGATGCACTCACTCCGCTGGGTGGCTATCCCGGAAACGATGACGACGGAAGGGCGTTGCAGGCTAAACGCGACCGGAATGATATGCTGGAAGATTTTATCGCTGCATTTCATTATCTGAAATCGCATCCGGAATGTAACGGAAATGTGGGTGTGGTTGGTTTTTGTTTTGGCGGCTGGATTTCAAACATGATGGCAGTGCGGGTCCCGGAATTGATGGCAGCTGTACCCTTTTACGGCGGACAACCTGATGCAGAGGATGTGCCTGCTATCAAAGCGCCGTTGTTGCTTCATTTTGCTGAACTCGATACCCGCGTAAATGCAGGCTGGGCGGCTTACGAGGAGGCTCTGAAGAAGGACAATAAAGAGTACAAAGCATATTTTTATCCGGCTACCAATCACGGTTTTCACAACGATACCACACCCCGGTTCGATGAAGCTGCTGCAAAATTGGCCTGGCAACGCACGGTGGATTTCTTCAAGGAGAAACTTGGGTAGATTTTTTGTTTTGATAATTTTGAGGGGATTAAAAAACGGCTATTTTGATTAACTTTGGCAAAAACGAAAACATGGAAAGAATAATAAATATCCATATAGAGAAATTGCCTGAAGGATATTATCTGGCTACATCAGAAAATATTCAGGGTTTGGTTGCGCAGGGGAGAACAATAGCAGAAACAATTGAAATAGCAAAAGATGTAGCTAAAAAATTGATTGAAGCACAAGAGGAACAAATCCCAAATCTAAAGGTTTTAGCGGATAGTTTTGATTATCCTCTGGTAATCGGAGTTTGAGATGGGACGTCTTTCTGGTTTCAAATACCGTGAAGTTGTCAGGATTCTGAAGAAATTTGGATTTGAATTTTACAGGCAGGCAGCTGGCAGTCATTAAATATGGTATAAATCTTCAACAAAAAGATTTACAACTATTCCAAATCATCCCGGAGATATGCCTGAAGGAACATTGCGTGCAATTTTAAGACAGGCTGGAATAGATGTAAATGAGTTTATAGAATCTAAATAATCATCGAAAAGCAGCTTGTTTTAAAAGTTGTATCGTCAGAGATTAAAAAAGGAAATCTGTTTTTGAATTTTTCTATCTTCACATCCAAACTTAAAAAACCGAAATTGTGAAGCGGATTCTCACCATCGATATCATGCGGGGAATTACCCTGTTTCTGATGCTTTTTGTAAACGATTTGTACATGAAAAACGTGCCCTGGTGGCTGGGACATACCGAGGCTGATTTCGACGGCATGGGACTGGCCGACTGGGTGTTTCCGGGGTTTCTTTTTATGGTGGGAATGGCAGTGCCATTTGCCGTGCAAAGCCGTCTGAGAAAGGGCAATTCAACCGGAAAGGTTCTGCTGCATATATTTACCCGCACATTCAGTTTGATTCTTATCGGTGTGTTGATGTTAAATACTTCACGGCTGAATCCTGAACTAACCGGCATAAACAGAAACCTGTGGGCAATTCTGATGTATATATCGGTTTTCCTGATTTGGAATCTGTACAAAAATGTTCCCCAAAAATTCGTTTTTTTACTGAAAGGATTAGGCATTGCCGGACTGGTAGTTCTGATTTTTATATTCAGAAGCGGAACATCTGAGGATTCCGGCTGGCTAATCACTGGCTGGTGGGGAATTCTGGGACTGATTGGCTGGGGTTATCTGGCTACGGCGTTGGTTTACATGGTTGCAAAAGAAAATCTGTTGAAAACCGGAATGTTTTGGCTGCTGTTTCTGGCATTGAACATTTTTTCGCAACTGGGAATGCTTTCGTTTTTCAACTTTTTGCAGCCGGTTTTGGGGGTGTTGATTGGCGGAAATACGCCGCTGCTGGTTATTTCGGGCTTATTTTTCAGTTTGATTCTCAGGAAAACGGGTTCAGAGCAGTGGAAAAAGTTTGCCACCACAGGCGTATTCCTCGGTGTTTTGATGTTGGTTGCCGGGTTTGTGCTGCGTAACTGGTTCATTATTTCAAAAATAAAAGCCACACCAAGTTGGGGCTTGATTTGTACCGGTATCAGCATTTTATTGTTTATACTGCTCTTTCTCATTCTGGATGTTTGGGGTAAAACCCGGTGGAGTACTGTTTTTAAGCCAGCCGGACAAAATTCGCTGACGACGTATCTGGCACCGGATATCATTTACTATACTGTTTGGATGACTGGATTTCCTCTCTTCTTTTATAAACATCTCGATAGTTCGTTGCTGGTGATTTTTGGTTCGGTGGTTTGGGCGCTCGCCATGATTGGCTTTGCAGCGCTGCTTTCAAAAATCGGAATCCGGTTGAAATTGTAACGGTTGATTTTTGTACCTTTCGGTTCTGTTCCGTAAAAAGATTCATTATGAACCGAATTATTCTATTTGCAGGATTAATAACCACCATTCTTTTATCATCGTGCAACAGCAAAAAAGTAACGCTGGAATCGTTGCTGAATGAAATGACTGACCGGGAAGTTTTAACCCGTTTGCCGAAAGATCCATACACATTGAAGCAATTCAGCAGTTACGACCGTAAGAGCATTGCTCCCGATGAACCGGGCTGGTTTGCCAACGACGATTACACGCAGTTTATCCGCGAAGAAGAAAACAATGGAAGGCGGGAGTTTGTGCTTTTCGATGCTGAAGGTCCGGGTGCGGTGGTGCGCTGGTGGATGACTTTTGCCGGAGAAGGGGCAGCGGACGGAACAGTTCGGATTTATATTGACAACCAGCCGGAACCGGTAATCGAAGGAAACATTCTTGAATTGCTCAGTGGCGAAATGCTGGCTTCGGAGCCTTTGGCTTCATCTGTTTCGCCCGAAACGGAATACCAACAGCGGGGGCATAATTTCTACCTGCCTTTGCCGTACAATCAGCATTGCAAAATAACTTATGAATGCAATGCCGTCCGGTTTGAGAACAACCGTTGGCTGCCCAGTATTTATTACAATATATGCTATCGAACTTATGAGCCGGATGTTGAAGTGGAAAGTATAAACACGGATGTGATTGAACGGAACCGTGAACTGATTTCTGCAACCGGACAACTTTTGCTGGCCGATTTTGCTGAACTAAACGAAAGTGAAATTTCTAAAACGCAAACTTTAGAACCGGGCGAATCGCTTACGTTAAGTTTTGAAGAAACGGGGAAAGCGGTTTCGTATTTGGCTGCAAAACTTGAAAGTGAAAACCTTCCGCAGGCACTGCGTTCCACCGTGCTTTCCATTGCTTTCGATGGCGAAGAAACTGTCTGGATTCCGGCGGGTGAATTTTTTGGCACCGGTTATCAGATTTTCCCTTCGAAAACCTGGTACACCAAAGTCTTTGAGGATGGAAAGATGGAATCGTTCTGGCTGATGCCTTTTAAAGAGAATGTGGAAATCAATTTTATCAACTACGGTCAAGAAGCTGTAACTGTAAATGCATCAGCCGGTTTGGACAACTACAAATGGCAAAAAAACAGTCTGTACTTTGGTGCTGCATGGCAGGAACATTACCAGATTCATTCGGCTTCCGATCCGGAACTGGAAAACCACGATTGGCATTTCGATCTGAATTATGTGGATTTGAAAGGGCAGGGGGTTTATGTGGGTGATGCACTCACTATTTTTAACACAGCCGATGCCTGGTGGGGCGAAGGCGATGAAAAAATTTTTGTTGACGGCGAAGATTTCCCGTCGTTTATCGGAACTGGTACCGAAGATTATTACGGCTATGCCTGGTGCCGCCCCGAGAAGTTTACCCATCCGTTTATAGCACAACCAACGGGCGCTGGTAATTTTCATCCGGGAATGACGGTGAACATGCGTTACCGAACGCTGGATGCCATTCCGTTTCGGCAGGAAATAAGCTCCAACATCGAACTCTGGCACTGGGTGAAAACCACGGTTAATTTTGCCATGTCGTCGTTTTGGTATGCACTGCCCGGAGTGGAAACAAATGTGAAGCCCGATGTGGAAGCAGTTCAGAACCCGGTTATTTTGGAGCGATCGGAGATTTACCCACCCGTTGTGGATGAAAATGGAAAAATTGAAGGCGAAAACCTGGAAGTAATGCATGTGCCATCGGGTACTGCAGGGCCACAGGCAGGAAATTATGGCTGGAGTGGTAACAGCCAGTTATGGTGGCGGCATGGAAAAACCGGTGACGAACTGCTCACCCGGTTCATTCTGGAAGAAGATGGCCGTTATAACATTTCGGCACAACTCACCAAAGCACCTGATTACGGAGTTATTCAACTTTTTTTGGATGATCAGGCCATAGGCTCCCGGTTTAATGGTTTTCATATGGACGGAGTAATTACACAGCAGCATAATTTGGGAACACAAAATCTGATTAAGGGCGAACATATTTTATCCATCAAAATTTTAGGTGCCGATGCAAACGCCAAACCGGGCAATATGGCGGGAATCGACTGGTTGAAGTTTGAGAAGTGAAAGAATGGAATTGCACTTTTTCAAATTTGTTTTGAATTTATAGAATTATACAGTAAATTTCTGCCACATTAATCAACAGTTAAATTCAGGCAATATGAAAAAATTAAATCTCATTTTTATTCCGGCACTGCTGCTTCTGTTTCATTTCAATGTAAAAGCCGAAGAAGCATTGGACAGAGTTTCAATGAAAGAAGCGAAAATTGCAGAGTCTTCAGAAATAAAAAAGGCAGATGTTTCTTTAGCCGAAATCAGTACCATTGATGTTGCTGAAAAAATGGAAGCAAGGCTTTTGGAAATCAACGCAATGAACTTTTCGGAGATGAGCTTGGCTGAAAAGCGGGAACTGCGGAAAGAGGTTCGTTCAATTAAAGGCGAAATGGATGCTTTGGCCAAAGGCGATGCACAGGCAAAAGCTCAGGGAGAAGAAATCAGGGGAAGCGGCCTTTACATTTCCACCGGAGCGCTTATTGTAATTTTATTGTTGATTTTGATTCTTTAGAGCCAAAATTTCCGGCAGAATTGATATTTGGATGCAGTCTCAAAAGCAAAGTTTTATTCACTTAGGCGTATTGAGCGAAGTTTTCCATTGGAATCACTGTGTGAGAAACATCTTTTTTTCAATTATACAGATTCTTCGACTACGCTGTCAATGAAAGAATTTCATAAGGCTTTCATTATTAAAACAATAACAAAATTACATTCACGTGTCATTTCGACGAGTTTGCGAAGAGAAATCTCTCTCTGAAGGAGCTGATTTCTCCTCTTCGTGCCTCAGAATCGAAATGTCAACTACGCTGAATAATGTCATTTTCTCATGCCCAATAAAACTAGGTGAACATATAGAATGACACCAGAGTTGACTTTTGAGACAACATTATTTTTTAATCAAAAAACGGAAATAATTTCCTAATCTCTTCATCCGAAGGCCTTCTGCCGTATTCACAAATTTCGAATGCTTCGGCAGCGGTTATTTTGCCCGCTTTTTCTGCGCCATACCATTTTACAAGTGATTTTCTGACATCAATTGAAATATTCGGTTTCCGCCAGTCAGCCAGCCATTCCAGGCGTTCTTTTTCACCTTTCGGCACCTGGTCTAAACGTCCGCCGGTCCAGGGAAGCCACTCAAACATTTGTGATTCATGCGCAGCAATACCATAAATTTTCTGGTCGAATTCATCGGAAATATCCAAGGCAATATCGGGTTCAAACGGATAAGGTTTCTGAAAACGGTCTTCCACATACAAAAACACCGGATTTTTTTCCAGCGGCGGAACATCCGAAGCTACGTTAGGCACAATAACCATGTAGGCTGCATCCTGAACCAAAATGGCAGCATTGCGGTGATCCGGGTGGTAGTCGTTTGGCCGGGGTCCCATTACAATATCAGCATTCCATTTCCGGATTAAACGAATCACTTCCTTCCGGTTTTCCAGAGTGGGCATCAGTTCGCCGTCGTGGTTTTCCAAAACAACGTATTCCACCCCAAACCGTTTTCCAGCCTCCTGAGCTTCTGCTCGCCTGATTCTGGCCAGTGCTCCGCCTCCTTTTTCGTGGTGCCCGGCATCGCCGTTGGTTAGCGAAACAAACATGACGTTGTGGCCGGCCTGTGCATACTTTATGGCTGTTCCGCCTGCACGGATATCAGCATCGTCGGGATGGGCGCCAATGATAATAACATTTATTTTTTCCTGAGTAATACCACAAAAAGCCAGCAGCAGGAATGAGATCAAAAGTGGAAGTGTTCTTTTCATTGAAAATTGATTTAATTTTTTGTTTCATTGTGACTGTTATCACATGGTGAATATAGTTGTTTTTTATATTTGCGGCCCTCTTTTTTTGTTTCGAAATGTAGTAAAAAATAAGAGTTTATTGTTAAATCAACAAAAAAATGCGACGAACAATTACATAAATAGTTCAAAAAATTGTGAAAATAAGTTAATAACTTAAATTTTTTCTATATTAGCCGCCTTAAAGAGTGAGTAATTAATTTTAAAATTCGATTTATGAAGAAAATTGCGCTAATGCTTTTAAGCATTGCCTTTATTGGCATGCTTACGGTAGAAGCACAGGTAAGGAGAGTTACAGGTGTTGTAACCAGCGCCGAAGATGGCAATCCGGTACCAGGTGTTTCGGTGGTTGTAAAAGGTACTACTTTGGGTACTGTGACTAACATCGACGGGCAATATCAGGTTGATGTTCCCAACGATGCTGAGATTTTGATTTTCTCTTTTGTGGGAATGAGAGCTGTTGAAATGCCAATAACCGGTTCTGTACTGAATGTTCAGTTGGAGTCCGAAGTGTTTGGTGTGGATGAAGTTATGGTAGTTGCCTACGGTACTTCAACCAAAGGTTCGTTTACCGGTTCAGCCGGAGTAGTTGACACGGAGACTTTGGAAAAACGTCAGGTGTCGAATGTTTCAAACGCACTGGCCGGTGCTGTTGCCGGTGTTCAGGTTTTGAACAGCAACGGACAACCCGGTACTTCAGCCACAATTCGTGTGCGTGGGGTTGGTTCCATCAACGCCGGTTCAAACCCGCTTTATGTTGTGGATGGTATTCCTTTTGACGGAGACTTGTCGTCCATTAACAGTGCCGACATCGAATCGATGACCGTATTGAAAGATGCTGCATCAACAGCTCTGTACGGTTCACGTGGTGCCAACGGTATTATCATGATTACGACCAAAAAAGGTTCCAGGGGTGAAGCAAAAATTAACTTTGATGCCAAAGTTGGTGTGAATTCACGTGCGGTAAAAAACTACGAGGTTTTAACAAGCCACCAGAATTATACCGAAATGGCATACCGGGCTATTTATAACGCAGGTATTTACAATTTGGGATATGCACCTTTTGAAGCTAACGCCTATGCAAACCAAAGGTTAGTTACCAATGCTGAAGGTGGTTATGGTTATCAGATTTATACGCTCCCCGAAGGGCAACTGATGGTTGGAACAAACGGAAAACTGAACCCAAATGCAACGTTGGGTTACAGTGACGGTGAATATTTTTATACTCCGGACAACTGGGCTGACGAAACGTTCCAGAATAATCCAAGACAGGATTATAACCTTTCAGTTTCAGGAGGTAGCGACAGAAATAATTATTTTATTTCCTTTAACTACATGGATGACCAGGGTGTTATTCCCGGTTCCGGATTTAACCGCCTTTCAGGTCGTTTTAACGGCGACCATCAGGTTAAAGACTGGTTGAAAGTGGGAGCAAATGTAAACTATAACCAGATTAACAGCGACTATCCGGGAGAACAGGTAAATTCAAGCTCCAGTGGTAATGCGTTTTTTATTGCAAACTATGTTGCTCCGGTTTATCCGATTTATGTTCGCGATGCAGAAACCAAAGCAATTATGGATATCAACGGGCGTAAAGTTTTTGATTACGGAGATGGTGTAAGCACGAACTCTTCCCGTTCTTTCATGCAGATTGCCAACCCGGCAGGTGACCTCGTTTACAATAAAACAGAGTATCTGATGGATATTATAAATACTTCGTGGTATGCAGAACTTACACCGCTTGAAGGGTTAAGGCTTACTGCCAAGTATGGTTTCAATATTGATAATACCCGCTACAATGACCTGGGTAATGCCTATATGGGCCAGAGTGCTGCATATGGAGGTACTGCTTATCAGGATCAAACCCGTATCCAGGGTTTCGACCAGCAATACATTGGTTATTA
This sequence comes from uncultured Mariniphaga sp., assembly GCA_964500105.1. Lineage (GTDB taxonomy): Bacteria > Bacteroidota > Bacteroidia > Bacteroidales > Prolixibacteraceae > Mariniphaga. The sequence continues at coordinate 9,351 of CAZCPH010000004.1, forward strand.
CCAGTTTAATGTTGACGATGTTCATCAGTTCGATATTACTGCAGGTTACGACGGATATACCTATACAAATGAATATGTATATGCATCCGGTCAGAACCTGTACAATCCTGAAAATTATTTCGTAAACAACTCAATTGATAATAAACGTGGTGGTGGTGCAAAAAATACCTACGCAACAAAAGGTATTTTAGGTCGTGTGAACTACTCGTTTAACGATACCTATTTTGCCAACGTGGCTTATCGTCGCGATGCTTCTTCACGTTTCAATCCTGAACACCGCTGGGGCGATTTCTGGTCGGCCAGTGCTGCATGGATGTTGAGTAATGAATCTTTCCTTGCCGGAAGTCAGTGGATTAACATGCTGAAGTTGAAAGCATCTTACGGTGAACAAGGAAACGATAACATCGGAAACTATTACGCCTGGCTCGATCAATACCGTGTTACAGGTGCCGAAGGTGTTTTCTCCGATGGAACATTGATTTACAAAGGAAATCCGGATTTAACCTGGGAAACTTCAACTTCTTACAACGTAGGTGTTGATTTCAATTTCTTTGGAAATACACTATCAGGTTCTGTTGAATATTTCGGACGTAAATCCGGTGATATGCTTTATTACAAGCCTGTTGCAGGTAGTTTGGGTTATACTTCAATCCCAATGAACGTTGGTTCAATGACAAACTCAGGTCTTGAAGTTGACCTCGGGTGGCAAATTTTAAACACCAACAGTGTAAGATGGAGTTTGAATGCCAATGCTACCATGATTAAAAACAAAATTAACGAACTGCATCCCGATTTGGAAGGTGAGTTAATTGACGGAACCCGCATTTATTCAGAAGGCGAATCCATGTACCGGATGTACCTGGTTGATTATGCAGGTGTTGATCCGGAAACCGGTTTGGCCCAATACTGGTCAAAAGAAAGCGAAGAAAGTGAAACACTGGTTAAAACCAGCGACTATGCTGTGGCTCAGTCTCACAAAGTAGCTACCGATGATTTGCTACCAAAGGTTTATGGCGGTTTTGGTACTACAATTGACGCTTTCGGATTTGATGCTTCTGTACAATTATCTTATCAGTTAGGTGGTAAAATTTACGATTCTGGTTATGCACGTTTGATGCACAGCGGCATGTCAAGTTATGCCGGAAATAACTGGCATAAGGATATTTACAATGCATGGACACCGGAAAATACCAATACCGATATTCCAAGGTTGAATGCCAACGACAGGTATGCAAACTCTACTTCTACCCGGTTTATTACAAGTTCAGATTATTTGAGTCTGAACAACGTAACCGTGGGGTACACATTGCCTTCCAATTTGGTGAATTCAATGGGACTGGATAAAGTTCGTATTTATTTTGCAGCAGACAATGTGGCACTGCTCACAAGCCGTATCGGACTGGATCCGCGGCAGAGTTTTACCGCTGCTACCACGGCTATCTACACACCAATACGTTCGTTGTCCGGAGGTATTAATTTAACGTTTTAACAGAAAAAAATGACAATTATGAAAAGAAGATATTATCTCATTTTTATTGCCGCCCTTTTCTTTGCAGTAACAAGCTGCGAAGATCTGGACACACTACCTGAAGGAGATGTGGTTACTTCATCCCAGAAAGAAGAGGTAGCAGCAAACGATCCATCCAAGGCGGAAGCTGGTGTGAACGCCATTTTTGCGCAGTTCAACCAGTATATGCCCAACGCCGATGCTCTTGGCGCGTCCCGGCATAACGACTTCGGTTATCCTGCCAACATGTTGTTTATGGACCATAACGGATATGATTTGGTTTCAGAGGATAACGGTTACAACTGGAATGGCAACAACCTTGAGTTTTCGGACAGGCTTTATACTTCCAACGAAGCCCAGATTATGTGGAATAATATGTATGCCACGATTAACATGACAAACAATGTGATCGGTTCAATTCCTCCGGATATTGAAGACCCGACGGGTCAGTTTTTTCTTGCTCAGGGACTTGCAACCCGTGCATTCAGTTACTGGGTACTGGCACAGTTGTACCAGTTTAACTATGTTGGAAACGAATCGGCTCCTTGTGTGCCGATTATTACTCCCGAAAACTCCAATGAAGCAGCTTTGGAAGGGGCACCTCGTTCAACCGTTCAGGAAGTTTATGATTTAATCACTACAGATATCAATACAGCAATTACTTTGCTGACTTCTGCCGAAGAACAGGGAATGAACCGTGCCGATAAAAGGTATATCGATCTGGCCGTTGCTTACGGACTTCGTGCACGTATAAACTTAACCATGCACAAATGGAGTGAGGCAGCTGCTGATGCTACTAAGGCTATTGAAGTTACAGATGCTACACCAGCAGGAATTCCGGATGTGAATAAACCAGCTTTCTGGTCGGTAAATGAACCCAACTGGATGTGGGGAATCATTATTCAGGAAACAGACCGCGTGGTGACTTCAGGTATTGTAAACTGGCCTTCTCACATGGGTTCGCTAAACTACGGTTATGCCAACTTCTCGGGTGGAAAACAAATCAACAAATCGTTGTATGAATCAATTCCGGCCAGCGATGTGCGCAAAGGCTGGTGGCTGGATGAAAACCTGAGTTCGCCAAACTTAAATGCTGCAGAAGCCGCTGCCGCTGCCGGTTATGGTTATCCGGCCTATACTCAGGTGAAATTTGCACCATACAACAATGTACCGAAAACTTCAACCAATTCAAACGATATTCCGCTGATGCGTGTTGAAGAAATGTATTTGATTAAAGCTGAAGCTGAAGCTATGAGTGGTGGCAACGGAAAAGCTACGCTGGAGAGTTTTATTAAGGCGAATCGTGATCCGGAGTACGTTTGTACTGCAAGTTCGCCCGAAGGAATTCAGGAAGAAGTATTCCGTCACCGTCGCATTGAGTTGTGGGGAGAAGGATTAAACTGGTTTGATATTATGAGGCTCAACAAGGGTGTTGACCGCCGGGGTGGTGGTTATCCGAATGCCACCATGGTATTCAATATTCCGCCAAAATCTGATATTTTGCTGTGGCGTATTCCGGAAGCAGAAATTCAGGCTAACCCTGCATTGAGTGAGGGTGATAATAATCCTGCTGCACCAACACCTGATCCGGTGCCAGATTTATAATGTTTCACACTAAATTTTTGAAGAAATATGAAATTTAATAAATTATTTATTGCAATATCAGTTCTGATTGCTGCTACAATGGTAGCCTGCGAAGAATATGAAGATGTTGTGGAACCAAGTCCTGTTGTTTCAGCGGATAATCCTGCAGTAAGATTTGCGGAGGCCAATGAAACAAGTTTTGAACTGGACCCCAACGAAGATCCTAGGTTTACACTGACTGTAATGCGCAACAACGACAATGGTGCTCTCGATGTTCCTGTAACCGTTGTTGTGAACACAGAAAACAGCTTCAATGTACCTGCTTCTGTTTCGTTTGCATCTGGTGAGAAAACTGCCGAGCTAACGGTTACCATGAACCAGGGTGCACCAACGGGTCAGCCTCTCGCTCTTGAGTTAAAATTCAACGACGAACATGTAAATCCTTACCTGAATGAGTATGGACACTATATTGGTGAAGTTTCGTTACTGAAATGGGTGAAGTATGCTGCCGGAGTTTTCACCAGCGGTTTCTTCGAACAAAGCTGGGAACAGGATCTTTACCGTGCAGAAGGAACAAATAAATTCAGGTTTTACGATTTATTCGTTGCCGGAGTTAATTACGAATTTGAATGGGACGGCGGCCTCGCCATAGCACCCGGAGGAACACCAGATGCCAATGGTTATTTTGTTCAGGAATCTGGTTACGTGCATCCGGATTATGGAATGGTTTCGAGTACAACCGACCCAGATACTGCTTATTCTTACTATGATTCAGACAGCGACACCTTTGTTTTTAACAGGCAATGGACTGTTGCAGCTGGTTCTTTTGGATGGTTGGATGATTTTTATCAAATCACGGAAAGATATTAGTCACACGCTTTTATAGCGAGAAAATAGTTAAAAAAGGCTGTTCCGGTTCCGGGACAGCCTTTTTTTTCTTCCAAAAAGGTTGATGAAATTTATAGTGAAAAGCAGAAACCCAATACAGAGTGGTAATATTGTCTGGCTCGCAGGATAATCAGAACGTTCGTTATAAGTAACTCACAATCTTATCCATCCGTTCCGAAATGTCTTTCAGGCGGGTGCGGTCGCCACCGCTAACTTCGGCAATAATCCAGCCTCCTTTATAATTGATTTCTGTTACCGCTTTCATCACTTCGGGCCAGTTGTTGTCGCCTTCCAGCAGATTTACCTGAAACCCTTTTCGCAGGCCTTCATCGTTCATTATTTTCCGGCTGAATTCCTTCACGTGAAGTTTCATGATTCTGTTATTCAGTGTTTTAATCCAGTGTTCGGGCCAGCCGTAACGCAAAATGTTCCCTATATCGAAATACCAGCCCACCAGCGGATGGTTGATTTCATCCACAAACCGTCGTGCTTCCACCGGGCTTATCAGAAAATTGTTCCAAACGTTTTCCAGAGCTATTTTTACACCGGTTTTTTCGGCGTAGGGAATGAGTTCCCGGATGGAATTCATGGCTGTAACATATGCCTGCTCATAAGACACTTTTTCGTTTACAACACCGGGTACCACCAGCACGGTATCGGCGCCAAAATCCTTTGCTTCCTGCAGCGATTGGGCAACAGACTGAATGCACTCGTTTCTCACTTCCGGATCGGGGTCGGAGAGAGGTATGCGCCAGTGGTCCTTGTTCACCACACTGGGAAGCTCAATGCCTGCTTTTTCTTTGGCTTCCAGAATTTCCGACTTGTCGAGGTCAGCAGGGACATTCAGTTCCACACCATCGAATCCCAAATCTTTTACCAGCTTAAATTTATCGGTTAGCGACAATTCTTCGCTGATCATGCCAAATCCCAACCCTTTTTTTAACGTAATTTTTTGCGTTGGATTATTTCGTGATAGCGCCGAACTCACAAAAGGAGTTGCAACTGCCGAAACGCCGGCAATAAGTGCTGTTGACTGAATAAAATTTTTTCGGTTCATATTATCAGGTATTAATTGGAGTAAAAATACATTTAATACCTGAACAGCGCATTAATTTCAGAAGAAGAATCAGGCAAATTGTCCCGGTCTTCAAGGAAAACTTTTCCTCCCTGTTCAAAAACTTTAATAGCTGCATGGTTTAACAACAAGGTTCCCGTGCTGCTCTCTCCGTTTAAAACTCTGGTTTCTCCATTCTCTGGATAAAAAGTTCCCAATATGTCTTTATTCTTTTCGATAAAGAGGGTATCTACCTTGCCCTGAGCCGCAGCTGGCAGAATTTCGTTCAGGTTCGATGAGGTTTTTCCTGATTTCTGCCATTCGAGATAGCGTAATTTTTTATCCTGACGTTTCCGGCTGAAATGTGACTTCATCAATTCCCATGCTCTCTGGTGCAGTTCAAGGGCATCCATATCTGCCGGATTGCCGGAAACATGCCGTGGATAAAGGTTTTTGTAGGAATTGGCTTCTTTATATATTGGGAAATGGTAGTCGAGCGAAGCCACAACCAGCGGAGGTGTCTGGTCGTCGTGCAACAATTTCATCAAACCTTTGTCGATGGCACGAAAATACTGCAATAGTTCTGTTTTCGCCTTTTCGTCGCTTTTGGCATGTCCGTGAAATGAACCGGCTCCCTGATTTCCCTGCTGAGTTCTGAACTGCAGGCTTTTTTGCTCAAAATCGT
>CAZCPH010000004.1:15078-24769 GCA_964500105.1 uncultured Mariniphaga sp.
CATCTTCCAAACGCGAAGGAGTAAGGTCGTCCACCTCTATTTTGGTGATGCTGTGGCGGGTTCCTTCGTAAAATCCAACAGCGTCAGCCTTTAAGGTAAGCAGGTAAAAACGTCCGTCGCCATTAAACAACGGCATCAGCGGTTTCACATAAAACTCGTTTGAAATGTAAACTGAGTCACTGAATTTTAAAGGCACAGTGTATTTTTTACATACATTTTCTGAAATAAAAAGAGCAAGCCCGTCAGATTGATGCCGCCAGAATTCTCCGTCCTGGATCAGTTCGTTTACCGGTTTTGTAATGGCGGCTATGGTGTTTTTATGAATTTCTTGTTGCTCCAGGTTTTGCTTAACCCGTTTCAGTTGGTTTTTCAATCTTATGGCATCTGCTCCGTTTAACGTTTCCTTTCCGGCCCGGTGTGTGGGAATAAATATTGAAACTGCAGGTGAGCCTTGCATTTGGGTTAATTCCAGTAATTCTTCCTTGGTAATCATAATAGTGTATTTTGATTTAAAACGAAAATTTTCATCAATAAAAGGCATAATCAGCCTTTTATAGTTCTAACGTGGCAGATTTTTATTTGTTCTGAGTTTTGGGGAAGATGGTGTGCTGTTTTAGGTTTTTTAAGAAACTCAGAGATTTTAGTGCATGTTTGGGGGTAACAATTGTGGTGTTGTTTTATAAGTCTTTTGCAAACTCTTTTAGCCACTCACGCAGTGAAACTCCAATTTCCTCGTGTTCCAGTCCGTAAATAATATTTGTTTTCAGAAAGTCGAGTTTATTGCCGATGTCGTAACGTGTACCTTTGAATTTAAGGCCGTACATGGCATATTTTTTCACCATTTCGCGCATGGCATCGGTAAGCTGGATTTCGTTGTTTTTACCCGGTTGTGTTTTTTCCAGATAATCGAAAATTTCAGGTGTAAAAATATACCGGCTGGCAATGGCCAGATTCGATGGCGCTTCTTCTTTTGAAGGTTTTTCAATAAAATCTTCGGCAATAAGAACATGCTTTTCCAGCTTCTTACCCTGAATTACTCCGTAGCGGTGCACATTGTCCATCGGAACTTCTTCGAGTGCTACCACCGAACTTTTGTATCGTTCATAAACATTCATGAGCTGTTTGGTAATGGGGATGCCCTGGCCTGCAATCAATGTATCGCCCAGCAGAACGGCAAATGGCTCTTTGCCAACATGGTCGCGGGCATACCGTATGGCATCGCCCAGGCCATTCATCTCCTTTTGCCAGATAAAATGGATATTGGCCAGGTTTGATATTTTTCGGATTTTTTCCAGCAGATCAAATTGTTTTTTTTCCAACAGCGACTCTTCCAGTTGCAGGCTTCTGTCGAAATGCTCTTCTATGGCACGTTTTCCTTTTCCGATAATCATCAGAATGTCGGTTATTCCACTCGCCACGGCTTCTTCCACTACATACTGAATGACCGGTGTGTCAACAATCGGCATCATCTCTTTGGGTTGCGACTTGGTTATGGGTAAAAACCGGGTTCCCCAACCAGCGGCGGGGATTACTGCTTTTTTAATCATGTTGAAATCAATTTACTATATTGGGTTTTATCACTTCTATCTCTTTTTTTGCCAGGGTTTTAACCAGTTTTTGGTACATCTTTTCATCTTCATAAGTACCAATAATTGCACCACCCGAACCGGTGAATTTTGCCGATGCACCAACCGAACGGGCTGCTTCCACCATTTCGATGTTGCCTTTTGTTACGGGCACCAGGCTTCTGCGCAGATCAAAATTGGCATCGATTAATTCGTGCATGGTTTTACAGTCTTCATTTTTTAAGGCTTCGCGAAAACTTTCGGTATATCCCGCCCATTTTTCCATGGCTTCCAGCACTTTGGGTTCGCCGATGTTGAACCGGGCGCGCAGGTTGTTGTGCAGTACTTCGGTGCCTTCCGACAGGTTTTTCCGGAAAGCGATGTACATGTTGGGAAACTTCGAAGCATCAAGCACTTCGTAATTGCCAAATCCCTGTTTTTGCATGGTTTCACGATCGAAATCCATGTAAACCGGTTGCCCGTAAGCCTGTGCCACGCGATCCTGTAATCCGGCAGCAATGCCAAGTTCCTTGTCTTCAACGCTTAAAACCAGGTTGGCCAGAATGGGTTTGGGAATGGCAACGCCGTAAAATGAAATCAGCGCTTTCATGCATGCAGTAATAATGGCACTGCTTCCTGCAAGGCCCAGCCGCAGCGGAATGTTGGAATCGTACCGGATGGTGAAATTCCGTTTATCCAGTTGGATGTGGCATTCCTGACAGTATTCGTAAAAAACTTTGATGGTAGCTTTCAGAAGCCGGATTCCGCCGTAATAGCCCGAGCTGTTTACATTTTCAACCAACTCTTTTATGCTGTTAAACCGGGTTATATCCAGTCTTTGAGGCTGTATTTCAAGCTCGGGCGTTTGGTACAGCTGCACTTTTGCCTGAAAGTTTGAAAACAGAAAGGCGATGGTTTTTCCGAAATAGCCGTCCGACGGATTTCCGATAACCGCTGCCCGTGGGTAACAAAACGTTTCAATAATCATGTTATGAAATTATCAGTTTTTTGAATTCCATTTGTTTATGGCCGCCAAATTTACATCATTCAGTACATTTTTTGCCAGTGGAGTGTAGAGGAATTCCAGTTCTTTATTGAAATGTTCACATATTTTACCCCGAACCATTTTCATGGTGGTGTTTACCAACCCGTTTTCCTGTGAAAATGCTTCGGGTAAAACAACAAAAGTTGCCGGTAACCAGCGTTCAGGGAACATATTTTCGTATTGACCACCTTTTTTGTACTGATTGATTTCATTGATCAGAATCTGAACCGATTCATGATTGCCTTCTTCGCTTCCCGGTTTTATGTTTCGTTTTTTGAGTTCGCGGTTGATGGCTTCAATATCAGGAACAACCATTGCGCTGGTGTAGGGATTCTGGTTGTTGTACAGCATCATCTGCTGGATAAAGTGCGATTGATCGACAACAGCTTCCTCAATGCCTTCAGGGCTGTATTTTTCGCCGTCGTTACCAATGAGCAGACTTTTAAAACGGCCAAGCACATAAAGAAAATCGTCTTTGTCCATGTATCCCATGTCGCCGGTGTGCAGCCATCCGTTTTTAATGGTTTCGGCTGTGGCCGTTGGATTGTTCCAGTAACCGAGCATAACATTGTCGCCTTTTACAACAATTTCTCCTTTTTGTCCGGTTGGCAGTTCGTTGCCGTCATCATCCAGTATTTTTACTTCCATGTATTTGGCCAGCTTCCCTGATGAGCCAAATTTAATGGCATGAAGCGCGTTTGAAGAAATTACAGGTGCGGCTTCGGTTAATCCGTATCCCTGGCAAACCGGCATTCCGATGGCAAAAAAGAAACGTTGCAATTCAACATCGAGCAAAGCGCCTCCACCGACGAAAAATTTGAGTTCGCCGCCAAATCCTTCGCGAATTTTGTTGAACAAAATAGCATCGAAAATCCAAACCAGCGGTTTTAAAAAGAACCGCCATCCTTTTCCGCGGTTGTACCCCATACCATTATGGGCGTATCCCACTTTCAGAGCAAACTGGAAAACTTTGTACAGCGTTTCGCCTTTTTTCCGGATTTGCCCTTCTATATTTTGCCTGAATTTTTTGGAGAAAGCCGGAACGCTCATCATGATTGCAGGCTTAATTTCCTTTATGTTTTGCGGAATATTTTTCAGTGTTTCCAGCGGGGTTTTACCTACTTCTACCGAAGCAATGCTGGCTCCTTTATACATAAATGCATAGAGACAGCATGTGTGGGCAAACGCATGGTCCCATGGCAAAATAGCCAGGGTTCTCCAGTCACTTTGCAATTCCATTAACGTATTCGATTGTACCACATTGGCTGCGTAGTTCAGGTGCGACAACATAATTCCTTTTGGGTCGGCAGTTGTTCCGGAGGTATAACTGATGTTGGCCAGGTCGTTTGGCTGAATACTTTTCCACACCGTTTCAACCTCTTTTTCGTGGGTTTTAAGGTATGCTTCACCTTGTTTTATCAGTTCCCGGTAATCCAGATCGTTTTCCTGTGGATTTTCTTTTCCGTCGAGATAGATTATTTTTTCCACTCCGGGCAGTGAATCACGAATGGCTTCCACTTTTGCCGCATGCGGAGCCGACACAAAAATATACCTGCTTCCACTGTGCTGTAGCCTGAAAACGAGTTCATTTTCGTGGAGCCGTATGGAAAGCGGCACGTTAACGCCACCGGCATAAAGCATGCCCAACTCGCTGATTATCCAGTCATTTCTTCCGTCGGAAACAAGTCCGGAGCGGTCACCTTTTTTCATGCCGATGGAAAGTAATCCGGCAGCAAGTTTCAAAACTGTATCTCTGGTTTCCTTGTAAGATGTTCCTTCAAATTTTCCGTTTTTCTTCTCCCAGAGATAAATGTTGTTCGGATAGTTGGCAACAGTGGTTTCAAAAAGTTCGATGATGGTTTTCATTCCCTTTTGATTTGGTAATTTTTAGTTTTCAACCCAAATGTAAGAAAAAATAGGAATAATCAGTATTGAAGTAAATTTGGTGCCGAAGTTTTTGTCTGGAGTGAAAATTAAAAAATCACCGGATGATTCGATTTTCGTCCGGTGATTTTTTAAGGGTTATTTTACAAATGTGAGAATTTGTAAATGGTTTTTTGGTTGTACTTTTCACCGGGTTTCAGCAGTGTTGAAGGGAAATGCGGGTGGTGCACCGAATCGGGATAGTGTTGCGTTTCCAGAGCAACGCCCGAATAGCTTCCGAATTTTTTCTTTCCGTCGATGATTAATTCAGGAATCCAGTAGCCGGTATAAAGCTGCATCCCGGGCTGAGAGGTATAAACCTCAACCTGCCTGCCACTGTTTTTTTCGCGCAAAGTTCCGGCATATTTCAATTCTCCGGTTTCATTGTCCAGCACAAAATTGTCGTCGTAACCGGTGGGCAACTGTTTCAGATCCTTTGCCAAGGGTTTAAATTCGCTGAAATCGAATGGAGAGCCTTTCGTTTCCAAAATTTTTCCGGTTGGTATTTGGTCCACCAGTTCAGTCATTTTTGTGGCCGTAAGTTTCAGTTCGTGATTCAGAATGTTCTCTTTTCCGCCGGTGAGATTAAAGTAGGTATGGTTGGTAAGGTTTACCACCGTGGTCTGGTCGGTTTCAGCAACATATTCCAGAACGAATTCATTTGCTGCCGTTAATGAGCATATGCATCTTACCTGAAGGTTTCCGGGGTAATTTTCTTCCAAATGCGGGCTCACGTAGGAGAATTCCACGCCCACAACCTCTTCGTTTTCATAAGGTTTGGCAGTCCATAAACGCTTGTCGAACCCCGTAATTCCTCCGTGCAGGTGGTTTGGCCCGTTGTTTATCGCCAATTCGTAGGTTTTGCCATCAATTTCGAGATTTCCGCTGGCTATCCGGTTTCCAAACCTCCCTATGATGACGCCAAAGTAGGGATAGCTCTGGAGGTACTCATCACTCAGGTAATTTTCCAGTTTTTCGAATCCGCAAACAATGTTTTCGCGGTTTCCGTTTTTGTCTGGCATTTCAATTCTGGTAATGGTTATTCCATAGTCAGCAATGTCTATTTCCAGTCCGTTTTTGCCGGTCAGCGTATAAAGCTGAACCTCTCTTCCGTCAGGCAGATTTCCGAATTTTGTTGATTTTACCTTCATTTTTATCGATTTATAATTTTAAATTTATCCACACATTTTGCAGAACCTTTGTTTTTAATTGACGAATATACAAAAAAGCAGGTTTTGCGCGTGCAAACTGGTAGGTGCTGGTGGTGTTGTAAAACATGTTTAAATTTAAGGGTTTCCATTATTTTTGCTGACACTAAAGCTGAAACGTTGAATAAAATCATTAAAATAAATGCCAAATCTTCACAACCGAAATACCGGCAAATCATTGCATCGGTGTACAGTGCCATCGAAAACGGCAGATTAAAAAAAGGTGATAAAATTCCATCGATAAACGAAATTTGTGGTGAGTTTGGATTGAGTCGCGATACCGTTATGCTCGCTTTTAGTGAATTGAAATCGAAGGGAATTTTGATCAGTCAGCCGGGGAAAGGGTATTACATTGCTGCAACGGAAACCGACAGGGAGGAAAAGGTTTTTATTCTTTTCGACGAACTGAATGCATTTAAGGAAGATTTGTTCAACGCATTGGTTGGCACTTTGAAGGGAAAGGCAAGTGTTGAGTTGTTTTTTCACCATTTCAACTATAAAATTTTCAAAAGCCTGATTTTTGAAAGCATCGGGCATTTTACTTCGTATGTCATTATGCCGGCAACTTTTGACAGTACATACCATTTAATTTCAAAACTTCCTGCAGATAAGGTTTTTATTATCGACCGGTTAAAAAACGATCTGAAAGACTTTCCGGTGGTTTATCAGGATTTTGAACAGGATTTTTATGATGCGCTGACTGAAGGCAGGCAACTTTTAAAAAAGTACCGGAAGCTGGTTTTTTGTCATCCGGGAGGGAAGGAGCCTGTTGAACGGGTAAAAGGTTTTGAACGGTTTTGTCGCGAAAATAGTTTTGATTACCAGGTTATTAAATCTGTTGAGGGTGTGCGTCCGGGACTTTACGAAGCCTGGTTTCTGACCTCCGACCGTGATTTGGTGCAGCTTGTAAAACTTGCCAAAGAGTACAAATACAAATTGGGTGAAAAGTTTGGAATTGTTTCGTTTAATGATACCATGCTGAAAGAAGTGGTTGCCGGTGGTATAACAACCATTTCAACAGATTTTATGGAAATGGGCAAAAGCCTGGGGAACATGCTTTTGAACCATCACCGGGGAAAAGTGCGTAACCCGTCGAAATTAATTATTCGAAATAGTTTGTAGGTTTTGCAACACGAAACTTTTTTTTTCTGAAATTAGCGTTTCTGTTTTAAAAACCTATATTTGTTCCCACCAGTACCAACCAGTTGGATTTGTAATTTTGAGAACAAAAGTGTGAAATAATGGAAAAATAGATACCAGTTGAAAAAGTTGAATCAAATTTTAGAATTATGGCAAAAATTGACAGTTTAATTGAAAAGATAGGTAATGGAAATAACCTGTTGTTTAACGAGTTATACGGAACCGACGAACAGACGTTGAAAGGGCAGGCAGAAAGATATTCCGCTCTTTTGAACGATTTTAGAAAAACCTACGGAACCGACGATGTTCACCTGTTCAGTTCTCCGGGTCGTACAGAGATTGGTGGAAATCATACCGACCATAACCACGGAAGAGTGCTGGCGGGCGCCGTAAATTTAGACAATATAGCTGTTGCAGCACCAAATGGCAGCAATACCATTCGCATAAAATCTGCCGGTTATCCCGAATTTCAGGTCGATATTTCAGATCTGAAAATTGATGAATCGCAATTTTATACTTCCGGCTCGCTGGTGAAAGGCATTTGTGCCAAAATGAAGGAGAACGGATACCAGACCGGCGGTTTTGATGCATGTATTGACGGCAGGGTGCCAAAGGGCTCAGGATTAAGTTCTTCAGCTTCTTTTGAAGTGTTGGTTGGTGCCATCATCAATGAGTTGTTTAACAATGGAAACATGTCGGCAGTTGAAAACGCCATCATCGGGCAATGGGCCGAAAATAACTATTTTGGTAAACCTTGCGGTCTGATGGACCAAACAGCTTGTTCGGTGGGAGGTTTGATTACCATCGATTTTAAAGACCCGGCCAATCCTGTTGTTAAGGAAATTGACTTCGATTTTGTTTCCACCGGATTTTCGCTGGTGATTACCGATGTTGGTGGCGGACACGATGATGCCGCTTCGCAGGCCGAATATGCATCGTTGCCAACCGAAATGAAGTCGGTGGCTGCACAGTTGGGGGCCAAAGTATTGCGTGAAGTTACCCTTGAACAAATTGTGGAGAAAATTCCGGAAATTCGCGAGAAAACCGGGGACAGGGCAATTTTGCGCGCCTACCATTTTCAGGGAGATAACCAACGTGTTGCCGATCAGGTTGCAGCGCTGGAAAGCAACGATTTTCAGTCGTTTCTGAAGATGGTGATAGAATCGGGGTACAGCTCTTTTATGTACAATCAGAATATTTACGATGTGGTGCATAAAGATGAACAGGTTGTTTCGCTGGCACTGGCTCTGAGCGAAATGGTGCTGAAAGGAAAAGGCGCCTGGAGAGTTCACGGCGGTGGGTTTGGCGGTACAATTCAGGCTTTTGTTCCCGCCGAAAAACTTGAAGAATATGTGAGCACGCTTGCGCATGTTTACGGAAAAGGAAGTTGCCATAAACTGTTTATCAGAAACAAGGGTGCTGTAAAACTTGAATTGTAAAAAGTTGCAGGAATCAGGTTATGCCGGTAACAATTATTTTATACTTTTACCAGAGAAGAATGCGACCGGTGAGTTCAGATATGTCTGTCATTTATAAATAAATAATAAACAATTACTTAATCATTTTAAAGTTATTATTATGAATCAAAACAAGAGTTATGTGCTGCCCATCATTATGATGATTCTGCTGTTTGGTATGATCTCTTTTGTTACCAATCTGGCTGCGCCTATGGGTATTGTGCTGAAGAACCAGTTTAATGTACCCAATTCGCTGGGTATGCTTGGGAACTTTGCAAATTTTATTGCCTATGCGGTTATGGGTATTCCCGGAGGAATTTTGCTGCAGAAAGTAGGCTACAAAAAAACCGCACTTATTGCCATTGCAGTTGGTTTTGTAGGTGTTGGAATTCAGTATCTTTCGGGACACGCTGAGAGTTTTGGAGTTTATCTGCTGGGTGCTTTTGTGGCAGGTTTCTCCATGTGTTTACTGAACATTGTTGTAAACCCGATGCTGAATACGCTTGGCGGTGGTGGAAACAAAGGAAACCAGTTGATCCAGGTTGGAGGTTCGTTTAACTCGGTAATGGCTACGTTTACTCCCGTTTTTGTAGGTATTTTGATTGGAGAAGCAACCAAAGCCAGAATTACTGACATATTCCCGATTATGTACATTGCCATGGGTGTATTCGCTCTGGTATTTTTCATTTTGTGGGCTACGTCAATTCCTGAACCACATGCCGATCAGCCAAAAGAACCACTTGGAAGCCTGATGTCGGGTGCCTTGAAATTCCGTCATTTTGTGTTCGGCGCTATTGCAATTTTCGTATATGTTGGTGTTGAAGTTGGAACACCGGGTATTGCCAACCTGTACATGACTACACCCAGTGTGGAACAATCGCAGGAAATTATTGCAACCTATGCCAGTCAACCTTCGGCTGTTAGCGAAGATGCTTACGAAACTGCGCAGCGAATTCTGGATGGCAGAGACACTCCCGGTTTAGGAATTGGTGCCGGAATTGCCGGTGGTGTTGTTGGATTTTATTGGTTACTGATGCTTGTCGGACGTTTATTTGGCGCAGGTTTTGGAAACAAAATCTCCAGTAAAACAATGTTAAGTACCGCTTCGTTTATTGGGTTGGTACTTGTGCTTATGGCTATTTTCTGGCCGGCAAAAACTTTGATGTCAATGCCAACGTTCAGTGTAGTCGGCGGGGCTTTGAAGTTCGGACTGGTTCCGGTGCCCATCAAGTTTTTCTTCCTGGCTCTGGTTGGCTTGTGTACCTCAATTATGTGGGGAAGTATTTTCAACCTGGCAGTTGAAGGTTTGGGTAAATACCTTGCAGCTGCATCCGGTATTTTTATGGTACTGGT
>CAZCPH010000004.1:24779-25146 GCA_964500105.1 uncultured Mariniphaga sp.
GTATTCTTCCTGCAATTCAGGGATGGGTTGCAGACGTCGCCAATTATGAAATGAGCTACTGGGTAATTATTGCCGGTTTGGCATATTTATTATTCTATGGTGCGATTGGCAGCAAAGTTACCAAAAGAGCGGATGAACTTCATGTGTAATAAAGAAATTGTTTTTTGATGAATAGTTCGAAAGAAAAATAAATCAATTCGAAATTATCAAAAAGGCTGCCAGTTGCTGGCAGCCTTTTTTGAGTTTGGAAAGATATCTCAGATTTTGAAATAAGATTTATACCACTTGACAAATTCGCCGATTCCCTTGTGTAACGGAGTGTTTGGTGAATATCCGAAATTTTTCTTCAGGTCGCTCACATCAGCAA
>CAZCPH010000004.1:25156-26712 GCA_964500105.1 uncultured Mariniphaga sp.
CGGCTGCATTTCATGAAATTCTTTAATAGCTTCTTTCTCCAGCGCTTTTTCAATGGTTT
Source organism: uncultured Mariniphaga sp. (assembly GCA_964500105.1). Lineage (GTDB taxonomy): Bacteria > Bacteroidota > Bacteroidia > Bacteroidales > Prolixibacteraceae > Mariniphaga. Next base: position 25,216 of record CAZCPH010000004.1, read on the forward strand.
CAATAAAATCCATTAGTTTAACCGGCGACGAATTTCCGATGTTGTAAACAGCATACGGTGGTTCGTTCTCTGGTTTTTTCACCAAAATTTTTTCAATCCCTTCCACAATATCATCAATGTATGTGAAATCGCGATACAAATCACCGTGATTGAAAATTTTTATGGGAATATTTTCCAAGATAGATTTTGTAAACGAAAAATAGGCCATGTCGGGCCGTCCCCACGGACCATAAACGGTAAAAAAGCGAAGCCCGGTAGTTGGAATGCCGTATAAGTGGCTGTAAGTATAGGCCATCAGTTCGTTGCTTTTTTTTGTTGCAGCATACAGGCTCACCGGATTGTCAACCGAATCGGAAGTTGACAGTGGCATTTTTTTGCTGTTGCCGTAAACACTTGAAGAGCTGGCGTAAACCAGATGTTTGACGTAGTTGTGCCGGCATGCCTCAAGGACATTCAGAAATCCCACAATGTTGCTTTGTATATACGCTTTCGGATTTTTGATACTGTACCGTACGCCGGCTTGTGCTGCAAGGTTGCAAACCACATCAAATTTTTCGGTTTCAAACAAATGGTTAATTGCATCTTCATCTTCCAGATTTATTCTGTAAAACGAGTATCCGGGATTTGTTTTACTTACTGATTTCTGATTCCAGACTGAAGCGTTTTCCCGAATCCCACTTTGCTGCAACCGGGCATATTTTAAACCGGGAGAATAATAATCGTTAATATTATCAATTCCAACAACCTCAAATCCTTTGTGCAGGAGTCTGTTTACCAGGTGAAATCCAATAAAACCTGCAGCTCCCGTTACCAATATTTTCATATGCGTTTATTTAAGCGGAAAAATACTTTGTTGTTCCAGATAATTTAAAATTCGGTCAACGTTAAGTTCGTTTTCCGCCGGATTAAAAGTTAACCGTGCATTGTCTGGTTCATCAAAATCCAGATCTACACCCGGGAAGTATTGAATCTCACCACGTTCTGCCTTTTCGTACAATTCGGGTTTGTTGTTCCTGCAATATTCGGGTGAAGCATTCATGTAGAACAAATGAAACCTCTCTTCGCCAATGATTTCAGCAATCTGGTTTCGAACAGCGTGGTTTGGCGAAATAAACGAACAAATTGCAATGATTCCCTGATCATTCAGAATTTTGGCAATGTGGGCCACCCTGCGAAGGTTTTCAGTCCGGTCGGCAGGAGAATAATCCAGTTCCCTGTTTAGACCAGATCTTACCGAGCTGCCGTCAAACAAAACGACAGTGGCACCCTGGTCAAAAAGTGCTTTTTCGAGACTGAATGCCAGTTCATTTTTCCCCGATCCGTGTAACCCGGTAAACCACAGGGTAGTTCCTTTTTGATTCAGTCGTGCCTGGCGGTTTTCAACTGATATCAGCGATTTCCCTTTTCTGATTTTCTCTTTGTCAACATCCGATATTCGGGATGGCAGGTTTTTACTTTCCAGTTTATCGAGTATCATCCCCACAGCCACCGTGTTAT
>CAZCPH010000005.1:0-212 GCA_964500105.1 uncultured Mariniphaga sp.
CATCCACATCTTCGGAAATAATCATCAGCGGACGACCAGCCTGTGCAGTTTGTTCCAGAACAGGCAGCAGGTCTTTCATGGTGCTGATTTTCTTGTCGTGAATCAGGATGTACGGATTTTCCAGTTCGGCTGCCATTTTTTCGGCATCGGTTACGAAATAAGGTGAAATGTAACCACGGTCGAACTGCATGCCTTCCACCACGTCAACATAA
>CAZCPH010000005.1:232-10043 GCA_964500105.1 uncultured Mariniphaga sp.
TGTGTCATCGTTGTTTGCAGACACTTTGGCAACCGACTCAATTTTTGCGTAGTCGTCGCCAATGGTTTGAGCCTGATCTGCCAGACTGCTAACCACTTTAGCAACAGCTTTGTCGATGCCGCGTTTCAAATCCATTGGATTTGCACCGGCAGTAACGTTTTTCAATCCAACAGAAATAATGGATTGTGCCAAAACTGTAGCTGTAGTTGTTCCGTCACCTGCATCATCGCCGGTTTTCGAAGCTACTTCTTTCACCATTTGTGCACCCAGGTTTTCGTAAGCATCGGGAAGCTCAATTTCTTTTGCTACTGTTACACCATCTTTTGTAATTTGAGGTGCGCCAAATTTTTTCTCAATAACTACATTCCGCCCTTTTGGTCCTAATGTAACTTTAACTGCATCAGCCAGTTGATCAACTCCTGATTTCAGTTTGTCACGGGCGTCAATGTTAAATTTAATCTCTTTTGCCATTTCTATTTACTTTTTTTGAATTTAAATTAAGCAATGTACAACACGTCGGTTTGCGACATCAGCAAATAGTCAACACCGTCAATGTGTAACTCAGTGCCGGAGTATTTGCCGTATGAAACTACGTCGCCCACTTTTACTTCCATGGGCTCGTCTTTTTTACCTGCACCGACCAGAACGACTGTTCCTTGCTGTGGTTTTTCTTTTGCTGAATCGGGAATGATAATCCCGCTTTGTGTTTTCTCTTCGGCTTCCATGGGTTTAACCAGGATTTTTCCTGCCAGAATTTTACCTTTTAGTTCTGCCATTGTTCTTTACGTTTTATTATTAAACAATTATTTCAAAAATCGACACAGTGCCTAAGCACATTCTGTACCAAATGCAGATGTGTTCACTTTTTCAGACAGAAAAGGACAAAATTGCATTTTTCAAAAATGAAATGTCAGGGATTACCGGATCAACAAACTGACAATCAGATAAAAAAGAGAGATGCCAACCACTCTGACATGCTGACAGAACAGCAAACTGAATTTAATCGAAATGGTATTCAAAAATATTGCGGAATCCGCGGAGGAAATCAGAAGTTTTCAGGCGTTTTTTCCCCGAAAGCTGCAAGTCGGTTATTTCCAGCCAGCCGTTTTTGCAGGCTACATTTAACCAGGTTTCATCGTCTGAATCAATTGTGCCTGGCTTTGCTCCTTCTTCGGCAATAACAAGTTGTGCAAAAAATATTTTACACGGTAGTGTGCGCCCCGTTTCTTTATGCACCAGATTTGCCCATGCAGCGGGATATGGCGATAAACCACGAATCAGGTTTCGAACGGATTCCACATCTTTCGTCCAGTCAATTTTACAATCTTCCTTGAAAATTTTGGGAGCATGCTTAATTTCATCACCCGATAAAATTTCGGTTTGAGCTATTGGTTTTACATTGCCTCCGGCCAAAGCATCAACTGTTTCGAGCACCAAATCAGCTCCGGTTTCCATCAGCTGGTCGTGTAATTTGCCAACTGTATCATTCTCTCCTATTTCAACTTCCCTGCGGAACAGAATTTTTCCGGTATCAATTTCGTGGTCGAGTAAAAAAGTGGTTACTCCGGTTTTGGTTTCACCATTAATGATAGCCCAGTTTAACGGCGCTGCCCCGCGGTATTGTGGCAAAAGCGACGCATGAAGGTTAAATGTACCGTGTGGCGGCATATTCCACACCACTTCAGGCAACATCCGGAACGCCACAATTACCTGCAAATCGGCCTGCAGCGATTTTAGTTCTTCCAGAAAATCAGGATTTTTCAGCTTTTCAGGCTGAAGAATTTTCAAGCCTTTCTCTGCTGCATATTTTTTTACCTCCGATTCGGTTAACTTTTTACCTCTTCCGGCGGGTTTATCAGGAGCCGTTATTACACCAACCACATTGTAGCCGTTTTCAACCAATGCATTCAAACTGGCCACTGCAAAACCGGGAGTTCCCATAAAAACAATCCGAAGCTCTTTTCCTCTCATTCCCATAAATTTGAAGCAAAAATAAACATTCACAGCAATTAACGGCGCTTTTCAGCGGTAAACCTCTTTTCGAAAAACGCTTAACAACATTTGGCTCCTATTTTAAACGGGTATTCCCTTTTTGTGCTTTCGGCCAGTATGGACAGTGCCTGCATCCGTTGGCGCAACAGTATCCCCGGCGAATTAAATACTCTGCAGTCATTACCCGGTAACCATTTTCGTAATAGAAATCTTTTCCTTCCGAAAGGTCATCGCTGAAATCAATACTGTCATCAAAATAATTAAACCTGTTATCCATAAAATGAAAATCTCCAAATTAACCGTACATTTAAACACAAAACGCAAAGAAAAGATGGGAATAGAACGCGATTATTTGATGCGGCAACTGATGATGCTTTTTGATGTCATTCAGAAAATATTCAATTTCAGGAAGAAAGGCGAAAAAGAAGAGGCTGAGGAACAGATCCGCTATTTTTATAATTTGCTGAAACTGGAAACAAAAATTCCGGATAAAAACACTGAAGAACTGCTTGAATTTTTGATTTCTGAGAAAAAATTCACCAATAACCACATTGAAATGATTGCGTTTGTTTTAAAAGAGCAGGGCGAACTGGCTGAAAAAGCAGAACAAAAGCTCAATTTTTTCAGAAAATCATACTTTTTGCTGGAAAAAGTTGACCGCGAGAGCACCAGTTTTTCCATGGACCGCCAAATGAAACTGGCTGAGTTGCGGGAGTACCTGAATTGAAAGAATTGAACCAATAAACAATTTAACCATTTTTCAATTTAACAGTTTAGCCATATAACTGTTTTATACTTTGGCAATTTTAAAGGAAAAATAGTGCAACTCCGGCCACAGTAACAACCGCGCCCAGAATTTCCTTCCAGTTTACTTTTTCTTTGAAAATAATTACCGCAGGCAAAATAATGAGTACCGGAACAATGGCCATCAGCGTAGCTGCAATTCCGGTTTCGGTGTGTTGAACAGCTAAAAGCGAAAAAGAAACACCCAGGAAGGGGCCGAAAAATGCACCGAGTGTAATTCGTTTCATGGCAGAACCGTGTTTGAGTGCTGCCCAAACCCGTGGCCACCGTTTCATAAAAACGAAAAGAATGGAAAAGCCAGCGATGCCGGCCAGCACCCTGATTTGCGAAGCGGAAAAGGCATCGTAACTGCCCATCCCTTTTTTGCTGAGCACCAAACCTGCCGCCTGCCCCAGCGCTCCACCAAGTGCCAGCAGAATTCCCGGAACAGAATAGCTTGATGTCAATTTTCGTACGATTGAGCCGTTCTGCTCGGTTTTCTCCCGTTTCAAAATTACGATTACAATACCAGCCATGGTAATAGCCATTCCCAGCCAGCTTTTCGGGGAGAGCACTTCACCCAGCATGAGCCATCCCACGAACGCGGCAAACGGCGGCGCCAGCGACATCATGAGCATGGAAATACGTGCGCCAACTACCACAAACGCCTGAAAAAGAAGCAAGTCGCCAATTACAAATCCCACCAAACCCGAAAGCGCCAGCCACTGCCACTGAAACAGCGTGGCATCGGTGGGAAAGAAAAAACCGCGGGCAATCCAGCTGTAAACACCAATAAAAAAGAAAGCCATTACCAGCCGGATCAAATTCACGGCAAGCGAACCCACTTTTTTACCTGCCGACTCAAACGCCATGCTGGTTACGGTCCAGAAAACCGCCGTGAGCAAACCTGCTATTTCACCAAAGTAATTTTGCATTTTTCAGGGCGCAAATGTAGCAATTCAAACCTGATAAAAATGAACCAAATAAAAATTGAGGACCTTGTGTAAAACAAAATCCTCAATTTCCTTATTGAGCGTGCTCTTTTAAATCGACATCTGTGCAATGCGCGATTAAAAATCACGCCACCCATTCAACAAAATGCGGTGGCATATTAATCCAACAACTCCGAAACCGCTTCTCGCAGTTCTTCGTCGCGTTTGTTTTTGGCGATGATTTTCCCGGTTTTATCCACAATTAAACTGGACGGAATGGAGTTTACCGCATACAATTGAGCGGCTGAGTTGTTCCAGTAAGCTAAATCGGAAACATGATCCCATGTGAGTTTATCGTCTTCAATGGCTTTTAGCCAGGCATCGCGGTCGCGGTCGAGCGATACACCAAACACACTGAATCCTTTGTCTTTATAATCGTTGTAAACAGCCACAATATTCGGGTTTTCCTGACGGCATGGTCCACACCAGGCAGCCCAGAAGTCGAGCAGTGTGTATTCGTTTTGTTTGTAAATATCCGAGAACTTCACCGGGTTTCCGTCTTGATCATTCATGGTAAAATCAGGAGCAATCTGGCCCACTGCAACGGTTTTCAGTTTTTCAATACGTTCCGATAAAGCTACAATAGAAGGCACTTCCTTTAATTTTGGGTCGAGCGCACTCACCAGTTGATCCAGTTCGTCCACTTCCATTCCGAATTGCACCCGCGAAAGAAAATAGGGTGCTGCATACGAACCCGGATTATTTCTTACAAAATCTGCCTGCATAGTGTTGGTGCTTTCGTAAAGTGCTTCCACCTGCACCATCAGATCACTGGCTTTGGTTGAATCTCCCGCCGCTGCTGCGTCGCGCGCCTGCTGGTACAAAGCCATGTATTCTTCACCGATTTTTTGTATTTCGCTGTTTACCTGGTTGTATTCATCGTGGGTTTTGGAGCCGGTTACTGTAATCTGCTCCAGACTTTCAACATTTCCTGAAACGGTCATTTCCGTGTTTTCCACAAAAAGAATGGTTTTTGCGCGCTGTCCCAATACCGACAAATAGTGATCTTCAGGAACGGTGACCTCGCCTTTCAAAACGGCTGTTCCATCCACAATCTCTGCTGTATCAACAGGAATCCACTGTGTTTCACCTCTTTTCTCAAGTAAAATCTGCCCCTCAGCTCCTTCGAGGTTAACGTTTATCTTAAATCCTTTTTCCTGTTTATTGCAAGCGAACAATGCAATTGCAGCTATAAAAACCAATATTTTCTTCATTTTCTTTAAATTAAGTGTTTCAAAATTTTGGCGAAAGATAGAAAATCATTTAACAAAGAAAAAACCAGCGACGTCACGATTCAGAAAAAACCCTAAAATTTACGATATGAACCCGGATAAAATATTGTTTCCGGGAAGTTGAGTTTTTTCACCGGTCCATTTCAGGCAATCGTTTCCATTCCCTCACCAGTAAAACCGAAACTGCCAATGCCGACATGGTGTCGGCAATGGGATAAGCCAGCCAGATTCCTGAAATTCCCCAAAAACCGGGCAAAATAAACAACAGGGGAATTAGCCCGATAACCTGTCGGAAAAGTGTGGCAAACATGGCAAGTTTTGCTTTGCCAACAGCCTGGAAAAAATGCGATGCCACAACCTGAAAGCCCACAACCGGCAAGGCGAGAATTACCAGTCGCAGACCATGTACCGAAATATCGTACAGCTCTTTACTGTCGCTGTTAAACAAACGAACCAGCACACCTGGAATGGCTTCAATAAAAGCAAATGCGGCAACTGCAATTATTGTTGCTGCAATCAACGAAAGGCGTAATGCCTCTTTAACCCGCGGAACGGATTTGGCTCCGTAATTAAATCCAATAATTGGTTGCGAAGCCATATTTATGGCAACAATGGCCATAATCACCAAAGAAACCACTGAGTTAACAATTCCCATAGCACCAACAGCCAGGTCGCCGCCGTAATCGATCAGTTTCTTATTTAGAAGTCCCTGTACCAGGCTGTTGGCAATCTGCATGGCAAACGGCGCCATACCAATGGCCACAATTTCCTGTAAAATTCCCCAGTCGATACGAATATTTCGCTTTCTCAGCTTAATCACTGAACGACTTCCCCTGAAATGTGCCACAACCCAAATCATCAGCACAAACATGGAAATAACGGTAGCCCAGGCCGCGCCTTTAACACCCATATCGAGCCAGAAAATAAAAATCGGGTCGAGCACCAGATTTGTTCCCGCACTCAAAATCATGGAATACATGGCAATTCGCGCATTTCCTTCGGAACGAATTACGTTATTCAGCGAAAAGCCGACAACCTGAAAGAGAACACCTATTAAAATAATGTTAAGATAATCATTGGCATACTGAAACGTTTCTTCCGTGCTTCCGAAAGATCGTAAAATAGGCACCTTAAGCAAATAAGTAACAACCATAATCAGTATGGAAACCAGAACCATCAGGGCAAAACCGGTTCCGAGTGTCTGCTCGGCCCGTTTCATGTCTTTTTTCCCCATATTTATGGAAACATAAACTCCGGTGCCAATTCCGATGAGCATTCCAAAACCCATCATGATGAGCATTACAGGAAAAATTACAGAAACACCGGACAAGGCTTCGGCTCCCACACCCTGCCCTATGAATATACGATCGACAATATTGTAGAGTGCGTTTACAAACACACCCACAAATGCCGGCACAAAGTATTTGAGCATCAGCCGGCCAATACTGGCATCCCGCAATTCGTCAATGTTTCTCATGTTCCGCAAAGGTAAGGATTTAAGAATTAAGTCGCTTTCAGGTATCGTCTGGAAAATCACCCTGAAAATGATTAGTTTTGCACCATCAAATTACTGTATATGGAAAACAAAAAAACAGACAAAAACATACAGGCGAATCTTTTTTCAGCTGACACAGCCACTGTGATTGCCGCGTTAAATAAAGTAAAGGAAAAAGGGCACAATGCTTATCTTCCGCTACTTTTCGATTTACTGAATTCCGGCCCCGAAGCTGAAATTGAAACAGAAATTGTTTACATTCTTAACAATTTAAAAATGAAAGATACTGTTCCGGTACTGGCAGAAGCATTGCAAAATCCGAAATACGTATCTGTAAGAAAAACGCTGGCGACTGCCTGTTGGCAAAACGGACTTGATTATGGAAACTACCTGCCGGTTTTTGTTGATCTCGTAATCAACGAAGACTGGGAAACCGGATTTGAAGCGTTTACGGTAATTGAAAACATGGAAAATTTCCCGGAACAGGAGATTGTTGAGATGGCCAAAAACAAAATTCACGATGCACTGAAAAATGCTAACGAACAAAAAAAATATTTTTTACACGAAATCCTTTCATTAATCCGTTAATTTGCAAACCGAAATGTAATTAGAAACCTTGAATTGTGGTTTAAAAATAACAGGTGTTGTGCTATTCTTCTGGATAAGTCTGTCAGCCAATTCGCAAATCGACAAAGGGCTTATCCCACATTCCAATAAATTGCTTTTAAACCCGTCGTATGCCGGATTAAACAAAGACACACATTTCCGGAGCAGTCTGTTGTTTGATGCACAACCGGAAAAAAATCTAAACAATACACTTGCAATAACCTACGATACCTGGCTGGAAAAAATGGAAGGAGGATTTTCGCTGCAGTTTTTCCAGGGTCTGAACGGCAGTTCAAATACCAACACTACAGGCGCCGGAGTTGGTTTTTCCAAACCTTTTTCGGTGGGCAAAAACAGTCAGCTTATCCCTTCAATTGGTTTGAACCATCACATTGCCACCAAACAATGGTTTGTTCATCTGATTGACCGGATGATTGATAAAAGCATGCAATACCAGAGCCCCCCCGGAGAAGAATTTCGAAGATATTCTGCCACCCGGCCTGCAGCAGGACTATTGTGGAATTCGCCAGGCACCGAAATCGGACTGGCAGGATTCTATTCGATCACCAGCCATTTCGGAGAAGAAGAACCAAATATGCAACCTCCTCTTTTCCTGGTTTTTCACGCTGTCAAAAAACGCAGAGGAACCCGGCACGGATTGGTTTCGCAGCCATTAAAAACCAGCCCCGAAATCACAGTGATTTATGCTGAAAATCTGATTTTATCGAGACTGGGAATTCGCATGGAAAGAACCGATAAACAGTTTGGAGTTTTCCTTCAAAACAATTTTAGCGATAATATTCATGGAATTGGTGGAGCATTTGGCTGGAAACTCAACAATTTAAGCCTGAATTTTTCAGCGGGTGGCACATATTCGGGTGCTATCGGAAAAGCCGGTTTATTTGGCGAAGCCAGCCTCGGATTGACAATTCCTTATGTTCACATCAACGAAAAAAATCCCTGGGCTCCACTTCCCAGGTCGTTTTAAATTTGTTTCTTTGCCTTTCATAAAAACGGCTGAATGCGTTATTCGATATCTCTTTTTGTGCTTGTACTGTTTTTTGGAAACCTTTCAGCCCAGGATCCGGGATTCTCACAATTCTATGCCAATCCGCTTTATCTGAACCCTGCGTTTGCCGGAACCAGTGAGCTGTCGCGTACTGCAATAAACTACCGGAACCAATGGCCGCAAAAAGGAGCAACATACACCACCTGGTCGCTCTCCTGGGACCAACCGTTAAAAAATTCAGATGCAGGATTAGGATTTCAGATTTTCCGCGATCAGGAACTGAACAATGTTATTAGCAGCCAGTCGGCATCTGCTATCTATTCGCACCACATAAAACTGGGGTTTGAAAGCTTCATGACACTTGGGATACAGGGTGGCTTGTCGCTGAAACAGTTTAATCTCAGCAACCTGGTTTTTCCCTCCGGAATTGACCAGTTTACCGGAGAAATCTCGGAATACCTGCTGGCCGGCTACGCCGATGAAAAGAAACTTTACCCTGATTTTGCCATTGGAGCCGTTGGACAACACGGGGAAATTTTCTGGGGAGCTGCAGCCCATCACATTACACAACCCAACGAATCGGTAATTGAAGGAGATCAAAAAGGGAAACTTCCCGTTAAAGGTACCATACATGCTGGTGCAAGGCTGAAAAGATTTCACCACGGCTTGCTGTCGCGCATCTTTACCCTTTCTCCAAACATTCTGTATCAGCAGCAGGGCAGTTTTAAACAGCTGAACCTGGGCATTTACATGATTGAAAAGTCGTTTTTATTTGGTGGCTGGTACCGAAACAACATCGACATCAGACCTGATGCTTTTATTTTTCTTGCCGGTTTTGCACTTGAAAAACTTCAGATTGGCTACAGTTTCGACCTGACGTTGTCAAAACTTTCAAATTACAGCTACGGTTCTCATGAAATTTCGTTGGTTTTTTATCTGGGGAAGAAACAAGAAATACCTGTTCGGGACAAACTTCTTATTCCGATGATTTGAAGTCAGTTTTCAGACGACTTCACAGGAACTACTCTGCAATAACAACAAATTATCTGGATTCTGATTTTTCTTTTTTATCGTTTTCCAGCTGCCAGGGCACAACAAATCTCTGATGAGACATCTGATACCTGACTGTTTTACGGTAAAACACCTTGTTGGGCGGGTAGTTCTCATAATCACTTCTATATTTAACCGTTGTATCCATAACACCCTTGTTTACGGACAAAACGTCAAATATGTTCTGAAAATTGCATCAAAATATCAAAGTAACTATTCCTTGCTGGTTGTGTTTATTGCCCAAAAAATCGAAATACTGAAGCACCCAGGAATAGACGCCAGTTGGCGCATACCGGCCGTTTCGCATTTTGCCGTCCCACCCTATATCCTGGCTTTCCGACTCAAAAATAACCTCTCCCCAGCGGTTAAAAATTAACAATTTATAACCATCATTAACGATTCCTTCGGAATAAATCCGGAATTCGCGGTCTTCAGTTTTCGCCGCATTGGGTGAAAAAGCTGTTGGCGGAAAAACCTGGTCGTATGCAACCGGAAATTCGGCAAACACAGAATCTCTGCAGCCAAAATCATTTTCAGCAATCAGCCGAACGTTGTACAACCCCATTTCATCAAAACGATGACCGGGATGCTCAAGTGAAGAAACTTTGCCGTCGTCAAAGTCCCACTCGAAAAGTGTTGCATCCAGACTCAA
>CAZCPH010000005.1:10053-11558 GCA_964500105.1 uncultured Mariniphaga sp.
ATTACCAACAGGATCACTGATCAAAGCACCCGGCGGATTTACAGCAAAAGCCGCCTGTGGCACCGGATAAACGAAGACTTTCCCTGGAAGTAAAAGCGTTTCAGAACATTGCGTAAGTGAAGAATAAGCTGCGACAGAAACATCTATGTGCTGGTCTTCCTCAGCGTAAACCTGAGAAACCGATGTACCGGTTCCCGTTTCTCCATTTCCGAAATCCCATGAATAATCGACACGATCAACCAAATCGGTTGTAGTTAGTTGAAAATTTGCTTCCAGCGGCGGACAACCGCCAATGGTGTCATTTGAAACGGAAAAAACCGGCTTCCTTTTAAATGTTCTAAACAGCGTATCGGTTTCACAGCCAAATTCGGAAACAACCTGTAAACCAATCTCTGCTACGGGGCGGTTTAAAAGCTCAATTTCAAGAGGGCCGGCAGTTTTTCCGGGGGTTTTAAGAATCTCCTTTTCCTCGAAATCTGACAGATCCCACATAAAAGTATCGCTTTCACCTGCCGAGCCAACATAGCTTATTTCTTCTGTTGCCGAATAACAGTTTTCTGCACTAAAGCTAAAATCTATTGATGGAATGGGATGAACCGTCACCAAATCTTTCAACGAACCTGAATTCTCACAGCCATCTGCGGAAACAATGGTTAACCCGATATCGAAAAGTTGATCTTCCGTAGTATAGTTTTCAAATATGTGGGATGGTTTTTCTTCAGATGAGGTGTTTCCATTACCAAAATCCCATGAGAATGTTTCTATGGGTTCAGGTGTATCGTAATCAAACTGAACAGCATAGGGCGTGCATCCTTCCGGATTCTCCGCCCAAAAATCAAAAACCGGTGTAACAGATACCGCTTGCCATGTGCTGTCAAGGCATCCGTTTTCATCAACTACTAATTTCACCGAACGACCTGTTTGTCCGTATCCCAGGGGAATTTCCAGAATTTGTGCATTCATTTCCGAATGAAAAAGGGTGTCGCTAGAATACCAGTCGAACCGGGCATCGCCTTCAATAGTTCCATCAAAAGTCACATTCAGGTTATAGCCTGAACAAGTTGCACTGTCAATTTCAAAGTTTGCATCAGGCTTATGCTGGTATTTTACGGTTATGGTATCTGAATAAGCGCATTGATGACGGTTTGTAATCTGAACCGAAAACCGGTATTCGCCAAACTTGTCAACTGGAAGATGAATTGTCGGAGATAACGATGTTTCATTGTCAACCCGGCTGTCAGGACCTAATGGCTGCAATTCGGTGGTTACCTGCTCTTTGAATTTCAGATCTAACATTTGTGTGTTAACTCCGCACATCAACGGTGAAAAATCAACCAGTTCCATTTCGGGCTTTTGGCTCCAGGCCACCACTGCAGATGCCGAAAGGTGATCTGTTGAGCCCTCTTCCAAACCGCCGAATTCCACAACAAATCCTTCGGGAAAGTAATATCCGTTAGGATTGTGTTTGTCTCCTTCATTGGGCAAATCATTCCACGATGTTGGAA
>CAZCPH010000005.1:11568-17934 GCA_964500105.1 uncultured Mariniphaga sp.
ACTGTAAGGATCGGCATTGATATGCGCGTAGTCCTCATCGTCGCCCCATTCCTTTTGAACGTTGTTGGGCTCGCCGTTGTTCCAGTTTGAATACCTGTCTCCTACCCTGTAACCGTTTCCATAAGTTCCCTGCCAGAAATGCGTTCCCGCTTCAGGGCCAGTAACCCATCGCCAAACGCCTTCAACAGCTGCATCATTTGCACCAATCCAACCCACACCATCAATTTTTGTCCATATAAAATCGTTCTCAATGGAAGAAGTGATTGTAGCAAGATAACCCTGCAAACCATACAGGCTCATGTTGGTTGCCGAATCGCGCGCTTCGGTCCAGGAAATTCCCCTGAGGGCAATGTATTGCGTATAAGGCAGGTAATCGGCGTCCACCAGCGTAATAGAAAATGACCGGGGTTCAGTTGCCGGATTATCAGAAAGATTTTCATAAAAAACATTTCTGACTGCCTCCTGGTACTCAATGTCGGTTCCCACACCTGTTAGTTCCAGATTTCCATTGGATGGATTCCAATTCGCATCAAATTTTGTTCCGGCATAAAAAAGCGTATCCTCGCCTGCCTTGTAATTGGTAATCGAAATTTTTATTCCATCCGAATCCTCATGAAAATCAGTATTTTCAATTCGTATTCCTGGAGCTACAGCCACCTCACTGCGGCAGTAAAAAACCGTATCGGCCTGTGAATTATCGAAACGAAATGTTTCGCCCGACTGCTCAGCTGAAACCAAACCGGCAAAAAGGACTAAAAAAAAGCAAACCAGCAAAACCGGTTTTGCATATCTCATGCTTATTTTCCTTTGTTGGAGAAGTATTTCATAAACTGCGACCGCTCGTAAACCATCGGATCGGGAATATTTTTGTAAGACAAACGGCCTCTGAAATCTTCAATGCGTTTAAAATTCCACTTGCGCATGAATGTTTTCATTTCGTCGAGCATTGCCGGAATAACGTCGTTACCATTGAGGTAAAGCGTGGAGCACAACTGGGCAGCCTTTGCCCCGGCCAAAATTTGTTTTACAACCGATTTGCCGTCGTGAATACCGGTTGAAGCTGCAATATCAATATCCGGAACACCAGATGAAACCAGTCCGACCCAGCGTAAAGTATGCCTGATTTCCACAGGTGAACTGAAAATTTCCGATGAGGTAAGTTCAAGTTTGTCGAGGTCGATGTCGGGTTCGTAAAACCGGTTAAACATCACCACGCCTTTGGCACCGTTTGCTTTCAGCTTGTCCACCATGCCAATGATGTTGCTGTGGTACAACCCGATTTTCACCGAAACAGGAATGGAAACCTCCTTTTTCACTTTTTCCAACACATCAATATACAACTGCTCAACAACGCCCGGCTTTTCATGCCGGTCAACCGGAACATAAAAAATATTCAATTCCAGGGCATCGGCGCCTGCTTCCTGAAAGTCTTTGGCAAAGGTAGTCCACTCGCTGGCCGAAACGCAGTTTACACTGGCAATTACCGGAATTTCTACCGATTTTCTCGTTTCCTCAATCAATTTTACATGTCTGGTCACCGTATTGTCGCGCAGATAATTCCGGATGTAATCTTCCGCCTCAGGATATCCTGCATTCTGCGCATTCTGCACCAGCATGCTGGTCACTTCGTTGTTTATCTGCTCTTCAAAAACCGATTTCAACACCACAGCGCCAATACCTGCCTGCTCCAGCTTTTTTATTTTTTCCACCGAATTAGTAATTCCTGAACTTGCTGCCACAAGCGGATTTTTCAGTTTTAATCCCAAATATGTTGTTTCCAAATTTGCCATCAGACTCAGTTTAAAATATTAAGTTGAATGTTCAAAATTAAGAGATATTCTTATGAAAACAATCAGATGCCTACCTGACACCAAAAATTTTGCTGCCGATACGCACAATTGTACTGCCCTCTTCCACGGCAACCGGATAATCATCGGACATGCCCATGGAAATCTCTTTGAATCCCTTTTTTCGTGGAAAATACTCTTTTTTCAGCTTGTCAAATATCCTTTTCAGAAAGCGAAATTCGCTACGCACCTGTTCCAAATTTTCTGTATAGGTTGCCATCCCCATCACACCAACAATAGAAATATTCTTTAAGGCTTTATAATCTTCCGAATCCAGAATTTCATGAGCTTCCTCTTCCGAAAGTCCGAATTTGGTGGATTCTTCTGCAATGTGAAACTGCAACAGGCAAGGTATAGTCCTGTTGTTCTTTTGCGCCTCTTTGTTTACTGCTTTCAGAATTTTAAACGAATCGATACCGTGAATCATGCTCACAAACGGCGCAAGGTATTTGGCCTTGTTGGTCTGCAAATGCCCGATAAAGTGCCATTCGATGTCTTTTGGAAGCTCTTCCTGTTTCTGAATCAGTTCCTGCGCCTTGTTTTCACCAAAAACCTTATGACCGGCATGATAGGCCTGTATAATTATTTCAGGAGACTTCTTTTTGGAAACTGCCACCAGTTTTACTCCTTCCGGCAATGACTGTTTTATTTCAGCGATATTTTTTGGAATATCCATTTCAGTTCAATTTTCAGTCAAAAATAGAAATATTGGCGGTATTTGAAACTGAAATTGAAGTCAAATTTCAAAAGTATCAGCCCAACTTGAAAAAGTTCGGCCTATTATTAATAAAAGCAAGGAATTACTTAAAAAGATCCGAGTGTGTTCCGGTCCTGGTTAGCTCTATAATTTTTCTTTCATCATTTTGTCTCCATATAAGTAACCAATCTGGTTTAATATGACATTCCCAAAACCCTTTAAATTTACCTGACAACCGATGAGCTTTAAATTGTTTGGGTAATTTGCCTGAGCTTTCCAGTAGCTCCAAAACCTCGCCCAAAACCTCAAGATTATAATTTCTCCGGGTACACCTAATGAAATCCTATTCAAAGCGCCTGGTAGTTTTTAACTCATACACCTGCTTTCATTTTGAGTGATTGCATCAATTCTTTTGCAGAAGAATATGAATTTACTTTTCCCTCCTCAACAGCATGAATCGCTTCGAGTGTTTCTTCGTTGGGAACATTTTCTTCCACAACCTTCGCATAACGGGTAGATTTTAAAAACTCCACCATTTTTTTTGCTTCTTCGGATCGGGTATCTATTATTACTGTTGTCATAAAGTTCTCATTTGTAATCTTACAAACTTACAAAAAATTTAAAACATCTTTTTATGCTGTAAATTGAAAATCGATCTTCCAAAATTCTCTCATCCAAAAATTTCTAACTTTGCCCGGAACGATGAAAAGAACGGGAAATATACAACAGGAGATGAACCGGCTCGGCAGCCGGGGCGAACCCTTTGTTTTTCTGATTGATTTTCTGATGAAAAATCCGCTGATTTTTACAATTGACACTCCACCGGAAAAACTTCAATGGCAGACTCCCGCAAAACGTTCAGTCCAAACCTCAGCCGAAAAACAAAAATTAATACACTGGAAAACATTTCCGGTCTCTTTTACTGAATATAAAAAAGGGTTCGATTTGGTGCAGCAGCACATCCGAAGCGGTGACACCTATCTGCTGAATTTCACGCAGCTAACGCCAGTTGAAACGAATCTGTCGCTGGAAGAAATTTTCCAAATCAGCAAAGCACCATACAAAATTCTGCTGCCCAATAAATTTGTCTGTTTTTCACCCGAGCCGTTTGTGAAAATTGAAAACGGACAAATCAGTTCGTTTCCCATGAAAGGGACCATGGATGCCGGAACAGAAAATGCTGAGGAGTTGATTCTTTCGGATTCGAAAGAACTGGCCGAACACAACACCATTGTGGATTTAATCCGCAACGATTTGAGTTTAGTGGCTGAAAACGTTCTGGTCGAAAAATTCAGATACCTGGAACGTATTCATACCAACAACAGAGATCTGTGGCAGGTAAGTTCAAAAATAACCGGAAAACTACCTGAAAATTACACAACCAAAATTGGCGACATTCTGTTTTCCATGCTCCCCGCCGGTTCAGTATCCGGCGCACCGAAAATAAAAACCGTGGAAATTATTCGCGAAACCGAAAACTATGAACGTGGATTTTACACCGGCATTTTTGGTGTTTTTGATGGTGAAAATCTGGACAGTTGTGTGCTTATCCGGTATCTTGAAAACCAAAATGGTCAGATGTTTTACAAAAGTGGTGGTGGCATTACATTTATGAGCATAGCCGAAACCGAATACGAAGAAATGCTGAAAAAAGTGTATGTACCAGTTGGTTGAAACCATAAAATGCAAAAACGGTGAACTTTTTAATCTCCGTTATCATCAGGCCCGGTTCAACCTGACCCGGAGGGCTTTGTTCGGTTTAAAAGATGAAATCAGCCTCGAAAAATCCATTCAAGTTCCTGACGAATGTCAAACCGGCCTGTTCCGTTGCCGGGTAGTTTATGGCGAATCAATTGAAAAAATCGAATTCCTCCCCCATCACTATCGTTCCATCAAAAGTCTGAAGCTCATCGAAGGCAATGAATTGGACTACCGCTTCAAATTTACAGACAGGAAAAAACTGAATTCCCTTTTTGAACAACGCGAAAATTGCGACGACATCCTCATTGTAAAAAACGGATTTATCACCGACAGCTATGTTGCCAACGTGGTCTTTTTCGATGGCCGGAAATGGTGGACACCCGACACACCTTTGCTTCCAGGCATCCAGCGCGCAAGGCTCATTCATGAAAAGAAAATATCTGTTTGTCCGGTAACCCCTGCCGATTTACCAAAATACAAAAAGGCGGGATTAATCAATGCCATGCAGGATTTGGATAACATGCCTGAAATCAGCATATCAAATATTGTCACTTTTTAACCACAAACAAACATTTCAAAAAATAATTTTCACTTTTCAGGTTAAAATTCCATTAAAAATAACCAATTTTCAACAAGCAAAATTTCTGTATTCTTCATAAATTTGATTAAAAAATTAAGAGTTATGAAGGTATTTTTTTATTTATTTATCTCAACTTCTTTTTTCTGGGTTTCAGAGCGTTTAAAATTCATTTTAGGGACCAACTAACGTTCAAACAGATACAAAAATTCATCTAACATTTAATCAAAAAATCATGGCAAAAATCTATTATGTTGGCGATTGGGCTGTTCTAATGGGGCCTGTTTTTGCTGAATCGCCATTTAATTACGAATACAAGGGAATTGACATTTTCAACTACGGTGAATGGCTGATGAATGCCTTTCAGTCGTCAAACGAACACTATGTAAAATCTGTTCCGGCATGGGATTTTTACAAAATGGGGCCGGGCGAATACGAAAAAATCCTTGAGGAATACGACGTAGTGGTTTTCAGCGATATTGAAGCCAAAAACTTTCAGCTGGCACCCAACTTTTTCGATCGCGAAAAAATGGGGAAAGGCATTTTAACCCAGCCCGATCGTTGCCGCCTTACCAACGACTGGGTGAAAAGCGGCAAAAGTGTCATGTTCATGGGCGGCTGGCTTTCGTTTTCGGGCGAAATTGGCAAAGGTGGCTGGGGACGCACCAAACTAAAAGAAATTATACCGGTTCAATGCCTCGAAAGCGATGATCTGGTTGAAAGTACCGAAGGTTTTTATCCGGTTGCCGATACCAACTGGGCCAAACATTTTGGAGAAATAAATCTGAACGAAATGCCACCCATACTGGGCTACAACCAAACCAAAGAACGCGAAGGGTTCAATACGATTTTGCGCATTAAGGAAACCGGCGATCCGCTGCTGGTTTACGGCGAAATTGGAAAAGGGAAAGTACTCGCTTATATGAGCGATCCGGCTCCACACTGGGGCTGTAATATTGTTTACTGGGAGCATTACAATACGTTCTGGCTCAAATGCCTCGACTTAATTCTTTGATTGAACAACTAATTCTCAAATTAAAAACCATGAAGAAAACCTTAAAACTATTTAGCGCCGGACTGCTTTTCGGATTGTTACTTTTTTCGTGTCAGACCGAAAAAGAAGTTACCCCCGAAACAGCCCTGGAATCTTACCTGGAAAACAACGACCACTCTTTTTCGTGGGAAATTCACGATTCTCATGAAATTAATGGATTAAAACTGTATAATTTGCTGGTTACCTCCCAAAAATGGCGGGAATATACCTGGAAACATCAGGTGGCAGTCATCGTTCCGGAGGAGGTAAAATACGACGGTGCGCTGCTGTTTATTACCGGCGGCAGCAACAAAGATGAACAGCCCAACTGGAAAAAACCCGATGATGGTACCATTCAGATGATGGGGCTGATTGCACAAAAAAACAGCGCCATAGTTGCGGTGGTTTTTCAGGTACCCAATCAACCGCTTTTTGGCGACTTAACCGAAGATGAAATTATTTCATTAACGTTTCACAACTACCGAAACGACAAAGATTTTACCTGGCCATT
>CAZCPH010000005.1:17944-22730 GCA_964500105.1 uncultured Mariniphaga sp.
AGGAATTCTCACAGGAAACATTGAATCAAAAAATCAATCGTTTTCTGGTTTCAGGAGCATCGAAACGCGGATGGACCACATGGCTTACCGGTGCCAGCGATAAGCGCGTGGAAGCCATCGCTCCAATGGTTATCGACATGCTGAATATGCCCAAAAGCATCAGTTACCATGTGGAAGCCTGGGGCGATTACAGCATTCAGATTCAGGATTACGTGGAGCTGGGCATTGCGCAGGATGTAAACACACCCGACGGGCAGGAACTCACCGCCATGATCGATCCGTTTTCCTACCGCGAAAAACTCACTATGCCCAAACTAATTTTTAACGGAACCAACGACGAATACTGGCCTGCCGATGCCATTAAACATTACATTTATGACATTCCCGGAGAAAACTATTTACATTATGTTCCCAATGCCGGTCATGGTTTGGGCGATAAAAAGCAGGCCATTCAGGCACTGAGCTCGTTTTTTGCCGAACCCCTGCAAAAAAAGGATTATCCCGAATGTTCGTGGAGTTTCGAAGAAAACGGACAGGAAATCGTGGTAACAATCGATGTTTCGGAAGAAGAACTGGCCGGAATTCTGTTGTGGACCTGCGACTCGGAAGACCGCGATTTCAGGGACAATGAGTTTGTGAGCCAAACCATAGATATCGGGACAAAAGACGAGATAACAGTGAACGTAAGCTATCCCGGCTCCGGTTTTCGCGCGTTTTACATCGATTTGCTCTATCCCGATCCGAATGGTGAAAGGTATTCCAAAAGCACACGCATGTTTGTAACAAATTCAAATGAAGTTCTTTAAATCTTTCAAATAACCAATGATTAAAGCAACCGAAAATAGATTCTGCAAATCTGATAATATATCCGTAATTTTATATAAAAGTCATTTCTAATCATTTATTCTATGAAACGAAGACAATTTTTTTTATCATCAGTTTTTCTGGGTATGCTGATTGCCATTATTCCGGCATGCACAGAAGAAGAAACCCGGCCAACATTTCCGCTTTCTGCTGAAATATTCCACAGTGTGGCCGGGAAACAGGTAGCATTTACTGCGCTAACCCACAGTGCCGTTAGCTGGAACTGGGATTTTGGCGACGGAAAAACCAGTACCGAAAAAGATCCGGTACACGTTTACGACGAAGGCGGCTATTATATAGCCACACTAACAGCCAGCGACGGTTCCGGAAATTCTGTTTCCAAAGAGGTTAAGCTGGCCATTGAACTTACACCATACGCTTTACTCACCGGCGACCATACCGCCGATGGCTATAATGGCAAAACCTGGAAACTGACTTCCAGCCATACTTCGGCGGGAGATTACCTTGCCAATGCAGATGCTGGATTAAGCGTGGTTGAAGACACACCAAAACCACTCCCCGATGGGATATTTAATACAGAATTTGGCATGGGTGATGTGTACAAAGATGAGTTCACCTTTCATTACGACGGAAGTTACAGTCATGATGTAAAAGAAGACGGTGCTTCATTCAGTGGTATTGTTTATGAAATAGTAAATACCGGTGGAGCTGGAATTGTTAATGCAAACGGACAGGATTACGGTTTATGTATTGCAAAATATACACCTGAAACCGGAGCTACGTTTACTTTTACTGAAAATG
Organism: uncultured Mariniphaga sp.; assembly: GCA_964500105.1. Lineage (GTDB taxonomy): Bacteria > Bacteroidota > Bacteroidia > Bacteroidales > Prolixibacteraceae > Mariniphaga. Next base: position 19,571 of record CAZCPH010000005.1, read on the forward strand.
AAAACTTCACAGTGTCATCTGTTTACGCTCCCCCCACCTATTCAATTACGTTCAACAATGTGATGACACTGGATTTCTCTGGTACAGAGTTTATCGGGTTCAGGGATTTTCAGCGCAAAGTGATTGTAAATTCCATTTCCGACTCGCGTATGCAACTGATAATGTTTATGGCAGCGGGCTCAGATCCTGCACAGATAATTGGCATAAACACCCATGCCCTGGTACTCAGTTTCGACGCCGTTAATTAAAACCTGTTTAAATTTATTCAGCATGAAAATAAGTAAATTACGTAAAAATACAACAGGGCGGGTTTTCGCCTTTATCTTGTCTTTGGGATTGGTCATCAACCTGTTCACGATTGATGCATTTGCCCAGGAGACAATAAATGTTAGGGGAACTGTAACTTCAGTAACCGACGGAACGCCTCTTCCGGGGTTAAGCATCATCGTTCAGGGAACTTCGCAGGGTACAGTTACCAACTCTGATGGAAATTACACCATTAACGCACCAGCAAATGCCACTTTGGTTTTCTCTTTTGTGGGATTCAGAACCCAGGAAATTGCGGTGCAGGGCCGAAGTGTAATTAATGTTACCATGGAAGAGAGCATTGAGGCACTTGAAGAAGTAGTAGTTACAGCACTGGGGATCAAGCGCGAAGAGAAATCGCTGGGTTACTCGGTCGCAAAAGTGCAGGGACCTGAATTTACCCGCGTTGCCCAGGAAAACTTTTTAAACTCCATGTCGGGAAAAGTTGCCGGTGTAACCATCAATCAAACAGGCGGGCCAGGTTCTACAACCAGCATCATCATTCGTGGTGCAAAATCGTTAAGTAACGACAACCAGCCTTTATATGTGGTTGACGGTGTGCCATTAACCAGCGGATTGAACAACGTGGGTGGTTTCGGAGCTGGTAACCCTGTGGATTACGGAAATTCCATTTCAGACCTTGACCCTGAAAACATTGAAAGCGTTTCGGTTCTGAAAGGTCCAAGTGCAGCAGCGCTTTATGGTTCCAGAGCAGGTAACGGTGTAATTATCATTACTACCAAAAAAGCAAGCGGTGAGGGCATGAGAATATCGGTAACGACCAACACCGACTTTGATATTCCTTCCCGTTTTCTGAATGTGCAAAAACAATTTGCTTCGGGTTACTTTTCCTACCGTCCGGAAGATGTTGGTGGAGGATACCTGCCACCCGTTCTCGACCAGACAGGAATCGGACCCGAACTGGACAAAGGATACTGGGCCGTGCAATGGAATTCGCCGCGCGATGCCAACGGGGTTCAGGTTCCCACAGAGCTTGTATCCTATCCGAACAACGTAAAGAATTTTCTTAACGACTACGCATACACCACAACCAACGGAGTTTCAGTTTCCAGTACTTCCAATTCTGTAAACTACCGGTTGGGTTACACCAACATGACACACAAAGGCCTGATTCCCAATTCAGACCTCAGCAGAAACAATTTATCGCTGTCGGCTTCTTCAAAAGTAATGGAAAAACTAACCGTGAGTACCGACATCAACTTTGTGAACAGCTTTGCCCAAAACAGGCCAGCCGGAAACCGTGGAACAAACCCGTTGCAATGGGCTTATTTTACTCCTCCCTATATCGACATCAATGAGTTGCGCGATTACAACATCGGGCAGGGAAACACCATCAAAAAGGTTATAGAAGACAGTGAAAACCCATGGATGCTGGCTTACGATGTAAATAACGGATTTAACCGGTACCAGTTGTTCGGAAACGTGATGGCCACCTGGGAAATATCGCCAAAATTCAGCCTCATGGGACGAATGGCCCTGAACAAATCTGATGAAGTGCGCGAAACAAAAATCGGTTTGGGCTATTCTGATGAACCCAACAACGGGGCTTACGGGATATCAACCAGCAATAATCTGGAACGCAACATCGACGGGTTGTTTACATACAAAGACAATTCCGAAGTTTTTTCCTGGAGTTTGTCAGTAGGGGGCAATACACGTTATGCCAAAGGTTCCAACGTAAGTAACTCATCCAAGAACAATGCAGGATTGACGGTTCCAAATCTTTTCACGCTCAGCAATATTCCAACTGCAAATTTGAATTACAGTTCTTACAGATTTGAACTGGGGGTGAACAGTTTTTACGGCATGGCCAACCTGGGCTGGAAAGAAACCATTTTTTTGGATATAACAGCCCGTAACGACTGGTCGAGCACACTACCAAAAGCCAACCGGTCTTACTTTTACCCGTCAGCTTCAGTAAGTATTTTGCTAAACGAACTATTGAACACAGGTGGTGCAGTGGATTTACTCAAACTCCGTGCAGGTATAGCGCAGACAGGTAACGACACTTCACCCTACCAGCTGATGCAAACCTATGGAAACTATGAACAGTGGGACGACGCCATCCGTCTGTACAAACCAGGCTCGTTGCTTAATGCCAACCTGAAACCTGAAATACAATCCACACAGGAATACGGCATTGAAGCCAGGCTTTGGAAAAACCGGTTAAGATTTGACGGAACCTATTATACCCTGGATAACAAAGACATGATTTTTAATGTGTCTCTACCCACATCAACGGGGTTTAGCGGAACCATCATTAATGCAGGTCTGGTACAAAGCGAAGGGGTTGAACTGATGCTGGGAGGAACACCCATCAGAAACAATGACTGGTCGCTGGATTTAAACCTGAACTTTACCAAAAACGTAACCCGCATTATTGAACTGGCAGATGGAATTCCCTTTGTTACCCTTTGGGACCAGGCGCGTGTCCGCAGTGTTGGGTATGCCAAAGGACAACTTGTTGCCACCGATCAGTTTGGCAATGAAGAAATAAGTGATGGTGTTGTGGGCAATCTTTATTCACGTAAAGTAAACCGGGTAACCGACAAAAACTCGCCCTACTACATGTATCCGTTGCTACCCGATGCAGCTACCGACACCGAATGGGAAGCTGCTCCAACTTATTCCAAAATCGGAAACGTCAACCCCGACTTTATCATGGGATTGCAAACCGCATTGTCCTGGAAAAACCTTACACTGAATGCCACATTCGACTGGCGGCATGGTGGCCAGTATGTTTCGCAAACCTACCGCTACCTGACAGAAGATATGGCCACAAATCACTGGTTCGAAAACCTGAATTATCCGGGAGTATATGATCCGAATAACC
>CAZCPH010000005.1:22740-25509 GCA_964500105.1 uncultured Mariniphaga sp.
GTGGTGGCAAATGCCGACAAATTGATTTACCCTGACCGTTTATATCCGGTTGGAGGGCCAACACCGGAATACGGCGGTTTCCCGGAACAATGGAGCGGCACAAAGGTTTACGACGGAACATTTGTCCCTGGTGTTATTGGTTCTTACGATGAAAAGGGAAATTTTGTACTGGAGCGTGAAAATCTCGGTGGTGAAGGAACGGTTTTCCTGCCCTATTCGGTAAGTTATCCGTGGGATATTGGCGAAGCCAATGTGTTCGATGCCGACTACATCAAACTCAGGGAAATTTCCCTGAGCTACAGTATTCCCCGGAGAATTGTTCAGAGATTGTATTCCGAAGAAATCAATGTATCGGTGTACAGCCGCAACATCATCCTCTGGACAAAAGATTCGGGTTTCGGGATTGATCCTGAAAGAGCTTATCAGCCCGATGGCGGCAGATTATTACAGGGACTTGAACGGTATAACGTAAATCCCTGGGTAGTACCTATCGGATTTAAAGTTGGTTTTACATTTTAACTGAAACATCTTTAAAAATTATAAAAGCAGATCATATGAAAAAGTTAAATATAAAATTTATCGCAGTTACACTGAGTATGTTGCTGGTGTTTGGCGCCTGTCACGACCTGGACGAACTGAACATCAATCCCAACAACCCCGACCCGGAAGTAACGGACCTTAACCTGCTCATGCCAACCATCATCATCAACCTGGGACAAAACATCGTTAGTCTCGGCATTGGAGATATTGCCGGTGTAATGCAACACACGCAGAAAACCGGCTGGTCAAGTGGGCACAACGATTACGACTGGAATAATCCCGGTCAGTCATGGGGAGGCTATTACGACATTCTGCGCAATGCAGACGAGTTTTACAACAAAGCGGTGCAGGATGAACTGGAGTTCCATCAGGGTGTTGGTTTAATTTTAAAAGCCTATACCTTTGGATTGATTACTGATCTTTGGGGTGACGCACCGTTTTCGGAAGCTTTGAAGGCAGAAGAAGGCCCGGATTTTTACAAACCGGTTTTCGATTCACAGCAGGAAATCTACCACGGAATTCTTGCATACCTCGAAGAAGCCAACACGCTCTTGTCCAAAAGCAGCAACGAATACACAAACATCAACCCCGACCAGGATGTGCTGTACGGCGGAGATGTTACCAAATGGAGAAAATTTGCCAATTCGCTGGCACTTCGCTACTACATGAGGCTTCAAGCCAAAGAACCGTCGGTTGCACAGGAAGGAATCGGCAAAATCACCGGAGACCCCTCAAAGTATCCAATTATTACCTCTGCTGCAGACGAAGCCAATGTGGCCTATGCAGGCACCTCACCAGGTACTTCATGGCCTATCAATATGGTATTTAACATCGACCCGATGGGTGAATACATGCGCAGAAAACCATGTGCTACGCTGGTGGAAACACTTCAGGAATTGAATGACCCGCGTCTGGGTGTTTGGGCAGAAAAAGTTGAAATCCCTCTTGTTCTGGTGTCAGGCACAGAAGTTGACCGGATTGTAGATGGAAAGCGGGAAATTTCAAAAGATGTGGAAGAAGAATTTTTGGCCAAATGGGTAGATGAAGATGACCTGTATGTGGATTACGATCAGGAGTATGTTGGAATTCCTGCTCAGACTTTTTCGGCACAAGCCTACAATTTAACACCCAACTATACCCAACAAGCGGCATATAATCCGCACATTTCCCAACTGAACGAAATGTACAAAGAAACCAGCGGTCCGTTGCTGTTAATGCGGCTTTTATCAGCTGCCGAAGTAAATTTTATTTTGGCCGAAGCTGCCCATTACAACTGGGTACCGGGAAGTGCTGAAAATCACTACGCCAATGGCATCAGAGAATCGTTCAATGCATGGGGCGTAAGCAACCAGTTCAACAATTATTTGGAGGGTGCGCCATACAACGGACTTGAAAGCATTATGCAACAAAAATGGATTGCCAGCTGGACTGCTGCTGCTGAGTCGTGGTTCGACTGGCGCAGAACTGGTTTGCCCGACCTGAAAACCGGGCCCTCGGCACGAAGAGAAGTACTGCCGCTTCGTTTTTATTACAACATTAACGAAGATCTTTCCACCAACAGGGAAAATGCCGAGGCTGCGGTTGCCAGACTGGAACCCACACAATATCTCGGAACCGATCAGACCAACAACAGCGCCTGGTCGAAAATGTGGTTATTGCAAAGTACAGACAAACCGTACTAATCAATTCGCAATTATCTGTCAGGCAGGCAATTAAAGGAATTGCCTGCCTGCTTTTTTAAATCCTGTTATTATGAAACGAAACGTCATTTGCATTGCATTTCTGGTTTTTCTGTTTGCTTCGCCAGTTAAAGCACAAACCTTTAAAGCCGGCGCTGCATTGCGGGTAATTACACCTGAAAAACTGCTACCCATTTCGGGCGGAATGGGAACGCCAGAAATGCCGGCCGGTAAACAAGGTGACCTGTTTGTGCGGGCGCTGGTGCTCGAAAAAGACGAAACGAGAGTTGCCTTAGTCAGCATCGACAATCTGGGCTGGCCGGCGGTTCTGGGAGACCGCTCGCGAAAACTGATAAAAGACATTCCGCCCGAAAACATCCTGATTGGCGTAACCCATACCCACAGCGCACCCGATGCCTACGCATTTCCCGATGAAAACGGGAATACCGGCGCCGATCTGGAATACCTCAACTGGTGCGTGACCCAAATTGCCGATGCCGTAAAGGAAGCCGTTGCCAACCTGGAACCTGCAGCCCTGAAAACTGCAGTG
>CAZCPH010000006.1:0-253 GCA_964500105.1 uncultured Mariniphaga sp.
CGGTATTTTTGTGTTTCATAAAAAATAGTGAACATGTCAAAAATTTTGGTTATCGACGACGAACGTAGCATTCGCAATACATTAAAAGATATTCTGGAATACGAAAAATATGAAGTTGATTTGGCGGAAGACGGCAAAAAAGGCCTCGAAATGGTGAAGCAAACCGAGTATGATATCATTTTGTGCGACATCAAAATGCCCGGAATGGATGGCATTGAAGTACTGGAACAACTGAATTCCCAGGCGCCTGATT
>CAZCPH010000006.1:292-568 GCA_964500105.1 uncultured Mariniphaga sp.
ACCGCAGTGGAATCCATCAAAAAGGGAGCTTATGATTTTATTGAGAAACCGTTGGATTTGAATCGCTTGCTTATTACCATTCGCAATGCCATGGACAAATCTACTTTGGTGAATGAAACCAAAATCCTGAAAAAGAAAGTCAGCAAGAAGTTTGAAATTATTGGCGAATCACCTGCCATTAATAAAGTGATTGAAATGGCCGACCGCGTTGCGCCCACCGATGCCCGTGTTTTGATTACCGGCTCAAACGGAACCGGAAAAGAACTGGTTGCACGC